>JBFFDB010000055.1:0-6329 GCA_041559595.1 Sulfurimonadaceae bacterium | reverse complement strand
TGACACTTGTTCAAAAGATCAAGGCGATTGATGCAGTAGTTGATGAAAATATTCGTCAATTCCTAGTCATGGACGGTGGAGATATGGAAGTTATTGATGTTAAGACAGCAGATGAAAACATCGACGTATATATCCGTTACTTGGGTGCATGTAACGGTTGTGCTTCTTCTTCTACGGGTACACTTTATGCAATTGAGTCTTCTTTAAAAGAGAAGCTTTCTCAAAAGATTCGTGTACTGCCAATCTAATGTGACTCATTAAATTCTTTCTTCAAGAAAGAATTTAGCATATGAGACACCCTATCTAAATTGATTTGCGAGTGTTGCTCGCAATCGATCCTTCTTTTACTCTTTCTCAAAATCTTTATGTATGTTGCTAAGATACTTTAATGATGAGCAAAAGCTCTAAAAAAAGAGGAATTGACTCCTTTGATATTTCATTAAAAGTTTTTGTCAAACCAGTTTGCGATCTCACTACGTATAGTATGGCGCAGTTGTATACCTGCAATATAGTTTTCGGTTTTTGCTTTTTGAAGTAGTGCAACAAGGGCATTTCTTCGTTTGGAAAGAAATGGGTGGTCAATTTGATTGGTGTCACCCATAACAACCATTCTCGTATCATCTCCCATACGTGTTCCAATAAGTTTTAATGTGGCAGCAGTCATATTCTGCGCCTCATCAATGATGACAAACTTCTTAGAAATGGTTGTTCCTCGCAGGTGAGCAATATCCATGACTTCGATGTTGTTTTTCACCATAAAAGTTTCTGTGGCAGACTCTTGCTTCATCGAATTGATATTTCCAGTGTATTCGACCTGAGAATCAATAGAGCGTTTTTTCATATGCTCGATAGTATAGTTAATAGCAGAATATAGAGGGTACATAAAATAGCCGAGTTTCTGTCCCTCATCTCCTTTTCTAAAACCAAGTTCTGACTGTGGGTCATTAGCTGTTACTGTGTTTCTAGAATAGACAATGCCCTCAACGATACCTTCTTTTAGCAGTTCAAGTCCTGCTTGCAGAGCAACAAGTGTTTTACCAGAACCCGTTGCTCCGGCTACAACAGTCACATAGTTTTGTGGATGTGTCAGCATGGTGAAATAAAATTTTTGTTCAAGATTGATAGGGCGTACCAAGTCCTCATCATAAAACTCACCAAAACGTTTATCAAAGTCACACCATTCTAGATTATGATTGTTTGTAAGCGCGTATCTTTGAATGCCTGTTTCATATATCTGGTCACTGCTGGCATCTTCTTGAACAAAGCTCATCTGCTCAAAGTTCATATGCGCTTCTAAGTCTTGTATAACAGGTTCCTCCCCTTGATAGGTAAAGGTATGAGCAAATTCTATTTGGTCAGGCTTATCAACGCTAGCATTTCGTATACTTTGAGTTTCAATACCTTGCACTTCAGCAGCTATCTTAAATGAGATGTCATTGGTTAAAAGTGTTAGCCCATAATCATCTGCAATTTCACCAATTTTGGCATCATTTAGACCATATTCTTGATGATAGCCTTTTGCTACTCTATATGCTTGTCTATAGATGATATATAAGGGTATGTCAAATCCGATTTGTGACTCTTGTAAGACGGCTTCTGGAAAATTCAAACTAAGACGGTAGTGCTTATCATCTTCTACTTTTGAACTTAGTTCTTTATTGTTTTGTATACATTGTGGAAGTTCAGAAAACTCTATAGTTCGACCATGTTCATTGTCGGCTATACGGAAAAATTCACGGGCACGAAAACCGGCATCACCACGCATATCATCTTTCTTATTATTGAGTTCAGCCAAAACGATATCAGTAATAAAAACGGCATTTTCATTATTTTGGTTGAGTCGGAGGATATGAAGCGGGTCATCTAGGATAACGGAGGTGTCAAGTAAGTAACAATTCTGTTTAGGTATCTCAGCCATTGGCATTCCTTTTGGATAAGAGAATACCTATTATAGCCATACTAAACAATAAAGAATTCTTAAACGGTGTCAAATTTACTTGGTAAGGTGACAAGTAGTTCTGTGGTATTCTTTTTTGAGATAATCTCTACGCTTCCTTGAAGATGCTGTTCAATGATCTGCTTACAGCTATATAGGCCCAAACCACTGCCTTGTTTCTCTTTTTTAGTACTGAAGTATGGGTCAAAAACATGCTTCATGTTTTCCTCTTTAATGCCACCTGCATTGTCTTTGATTGAGATAGAGGTATACTCTTGTGTCTGACTAATAACGACTTGGACTATTTTTTTTAGGTTTTGTTTTTGGGAAGCAAAGGCTTCTTGAGAATTAATAAAGATATTAAGTAGAACTCTTACTAGTTCATTAGGGTAGACCATGATTTTATTGATTTGATTTTCTTCTTTAAACTGTAAGGTAATATGGTTTGACTTGTAACTGTCTTGAATAATCTTCAAGGTATAAATAAGAAGTTTATTGATGTCAGTATGAACTTGTTTCTGCTCTATCTTGGAGATCTTTCGAAAAACGTCAATTGTCTTAGAGAGACCTATAGAAGAAGAGCCGATACCTTGAAGACCTTCTTTTATAAGCTCTATATTGGGCTGTTCTTTTTTACATAAGGTGTCTAAATCATGCACGATCTTATTAATGTTAAGTAGTGGTTTCGTCCACTGTTGAGAAATTGTATCGATGATATCATTCATAGCCGTAGCTCGTGTTTGGTTTAAAATGATGGCATCTTTTTCTTTAAGCGATAAAACACTTTTGATGCGTGTATTTAAATTGATAAAGTTGATCGGTTTGGTGGTAAAGTCATTAGCCCCAGCATCAAAACTTTTTGTTAAGGTTTCATCTGTATCATCAGCAGTGACCATGATAATTGAGATGTCTTTATGTTTTTCAGATTCACGGATAGTCTTACAGGCTTCTATCCCATCAATGTCTGGCATCATAACATCGAGTAGGATTAGGTCAATAGGTTCCTTGTCTAAGATGGCATAAGTGTCTTTTGCCCCAGTGCTTGTAAGAATATGTTGATAGCCATCATCTTCTAACATGCTTTTTAAAAGTAGGATATTGGTTTCATTATCATCAACGATAAGAATATATTTGTTATGATAATTTGTTTTTTGCATAAGAATCTTTCTATTAGTATCTTAAAGTATAAATCCTACACCAAGACAGATTTGAGATTTCTTAGGTGATAAGATATGAAGAATAACAAAAAGCTTGAAAGTTAGAAAGCAGTCTAAATCACGCCTAGTTGTAAAAGGGCTTCATCATCAATTTCGTTTTGACTCATTTGAGACTTGTTTTGATAGATATAGGCGATAGGTAGAACATCCCAAAATTTATCGCTTGGATGAGATATTCCCGCGAAGTTCAGCAGTCTTGCTTGCATATCCAAAGAGAGCTCATCAAACATAATACTGTCGTCTGTGTATACTGCACCTACCTTTGGATTTGTGAACATGAAAAACCTTGAGAGTGTAATTTATGAAGTGATTATATAAAAAAGAAAATAGGATTAATGTTAATTTTGCAAAAGGCTATTAGCATTTTAGAAAAAATATCTGTTTTTATACAAGAGCAGGTTATTTCATGAATATACAAAATTTTCAAATATCTATATTGTTATTAAAGAAAGACTAAAAGAACTTAGGCTATTCTGTCGTTCTTCAATCAATGGTTCTTTAGCTCAGTTGGTAGAGCGCTACCTCGACAAGGTAGATGTCGGCAGTTCGAGTCTGCCAAGAACCACCATTCAAAACCTCTTGATTACATTACCTCAAGCTATATTTACATCAAAAAGAACTTTTAAGAAAAAATCTCTAATCTATTATTCATGTATTTTAATCAATGGTTTCATCATAAGTCTTATTTAAAGAATATAGTGAAAGATTAAGTTATAAACAGATAATCTTTGTATAGATAAAATTATATTTCTTGGATAATAATGCAACATTTTATACACCAATATGACACTGCTGATGGTCTTGTCCAATGGCTAAACTCTTGTGAAAGGGTGAGCTCAGACTCAGTATTAATTCAAATCTTTAGCGGGATTCTTGACTTGAGAGTTGTTCACGATGTACTCAACACAGTCTTAAGTAAAGTCCCTCAGGCTATTATAATTGGCACGACTACGAGCGGTGAAATAATGAATGGAAAGATGCTAGATGAAAGCTTAGTCATTTCTATGTCAATATTTGAGAACACCAGCGTGCAAAGTGTACATTATATGGATGATGACTCTGAGATGATGGGGCGTGAAGTAGGGCGCAATATTGTTAATGCACAGACCAAATGTATAGTGATGTTTGCCGATGGCCTGAACTGCAACGGTGATGCCATCTTAAGGGGTCTTAGCCAAAGCTGTTCAAAAGAGGTTGTTGTCGCAGGGGGAATGTCTGGGGATAATGGAAATTTTGAAAAGGCATATTGTATTTATGGCAATCAGGTATTTGAAAAAGGCCTAGTTGCTGTTTCTTTATCTAATCCTGCACTCGAAGTTTTTCATACCTATAATCTAAGTTGGAAGCCCATAGGGAAGAAGATGATAGTAACCAGAGCTGAAGGAAATATCTTATACGAGATCAATCACAAGCCGGTCAAAGATATTTATGCTAAATACTTAGGTGAAAATGTTGTGCAGCAAATGCCTGGGTCAACCATAGAATTTCCACTTATATTACATGAAGGTGGTGTTGATATCGCCAGATCGATGATCTCTCTTACAGATAATGAAGGGATAATTTATGCCGGAGAACTTTGTGAAGGACAAGAAGTTCGCTTTGGTATTGGTAGTCCAAATATGCTTACCGAAAGTGCACATAAAAGTTATAACCTAACGAAGAACGCTCCGATTGAAGGTCTATTCGCTTATTCATGTATAGCACGAAAAGCATTCTTGGGAAAAAACCTTGAGTCTGAACTTGTGCCTCTGTCCAAAATCTCTCCTCTTGCTGGTTTTTTTACCTACGGAGAGTTTTATCATGGCTCTGATGGCAATAAACTTCTTAATGTTACAACAACAGTTCTTGGCCTTTCAGAAACAAAAGAACATAAAGCTCATACTGATATGGAAGATGAAGAGTTTACCTACTCAAGTTTAACGATCAATGCCTTAATGAACTTAGTTGAAGTTACGATGAAAGAGAATGAAACCTATGCAAAAGAACTACTAGATATTAATAAGTCTTTAGCACTTAAAAACAATGCTCTAAATGCTTCGGCAAATGGAATCGTTATAACAGATATAGACGGTAAGATTGAATGGGCTAATAAAGCGTATTCTAAACTCTCTGGTTATTCTGAAGAAGAGTCTATAGGATTGAACCCCAGAGATCTTGTGAACTCAAGGATACATGATGAAGCATTTTTTAAATCATTGTGGAATACGATCCTTTCAAATAAGGTTTGGCATGGAGAAGTTACAAATCGCAATAAAGATGGATCTTTATATCAAGAAGAGATGACAATTACTCCTATGACGGATGATAAAGGGAATATTGAACACTTTGTTGCGGTTAAACAAGATATCACAGAACGTAAAAAGATGGAAGAACTTATTAATCAATATGCATTTTATGACACCTTGACGAAGCTTCCTAATCGACGTTTGTTATCGGATCGGTTCTCACAAGCACAGGCTGTGAGTAAACGTAGCGGGAAGTATGGAGCTCTTCTGTTTTTGGATCTTGATAATTTTAAACCATTAAATGATAAGTATGGGCATAAGGTCGGTGATCTGTTACTTGTTGAGGTTTCACACAGGATTATGGCCAGTGTACGAGAGAGTGACACTTCGGCACGTTTTGGAGGTGATGAATTCGTTGTTTTATTAAGTGAATTAAGCAGTGATAAGGCTGAATCGAGTAAAGAATCAAAAATAATAGCTGAAAAGATACGAATCTCATTGGCGCAGCCTTACTTTTTATCTGTTGAATCCGAGATAAATGAAAGAAAGGTAGTGGAACATTATTGTACATCCAGTATAGGAGTAACATTGTTCCTTGGTTATGAAGATGATGAGGGTGAGGTTATTAAAAGAGCCGATATTGCGATGTATAAGGCAAAAGAATCAGGACGAGATAATATTATAGACCTGGATAGTTAAGTCCAGTAGAAAAAAGCGGATATCTGGAAGTATAGTATGCTGCTTATTCCTTGGATATACTTTCATTTTACAAACTAGAGGTAATAATGAAAAGAATGACAATCAAAGAATATGCGATTTCTAATAAGCTGAGTATCTATAATGTCGTTAAAATGACACAAAATGGAAGCTTAGAGACTGAGCTTAAGAAGGTCAATGGAAAAGATGAGGTCTTTATTCTTGTGGATGAGACAAAGTCTATTTCAGAAACGG
>JBFFDB010000054.1:0-6379 GCA_041559595.1 Sulfurimonadaceae bacterium | reverse complement strand
TCCATCTTAATGGCAAAAAGCAGTAGGGCTGGTATAACAAAAAGTGTAAAAAGTGTTGAGAAGGCTAGACCACCTGTGATAACAGAACCTAGACCTCTATAAAATTCTGAACCAGGTCCGGGAGCAAGGATAAGCGGCAGCATTCCAAAGACTGAGGTCAGTGTACTCATAAAGATAGGACGCAAACGAGAATGTGTTGCCTCTATAACAGCTTGTTCATGTCCTACGCCATGGTTTCTAACAAGATTGAGACTTTGGTGAACGATCAAGATGGCATTATTTACAACGATACCAATAAGGATAATAAAACCTAGCATTGTCAAAATATCCAAGGCCTGAGGTGCTAAAAAGGTATTTGTCATACTCAGACCTATAAATCCACCTGCCGCTGCAAGAGGAAGAGTCACCATGATGATAAGAGGATAAAAGAAGTTTCCAAACAGGGCTGCCATAAGCAGATAGGTGATAACAACGGCCAAGATTAGATTCCATTTCATACTAGCGATTGTTTCAACAAGTTTATCCGCTGTTCCAGTTAGTTTGATACTAATGTTTTTATTGTTCACCTGTGGAAGTATCTCATCTTCAATGATTTGTATCGTTTCTTGAACAGTTAAGTCTTTTGGCGGTGTGACCTGCAAAGTGATAGTACGTTTTCCACCCAGGTGACGGATAACGCTAATACTGTTACTTCGCTCTAGCGTCGAAAGCGAATCAAAACTGACCAGATCACCAGTAGGCGTAGCGACTAAGGCGTGGTACAACTCCTCTGGTGTTGTAATATCTTTTTGGTCTGCTTTGATAATCAGGTTGACCTTTTTCTTTCCGTCTACTTTGAATTCGGATATCTTTCTTCCATCCATAAGGACATCTGCGATAATACCAAGAGAACGAGCGTCAAGACCTAAGGCATGTAAGCGTTCTCTATTTGGAATGATCTTTACTTCAGGAAAGAGTAGTTCAATAGAAGGCACTGGTCTGATTTGAGAACCTTGAATCTTTTTATGAAGCGTAGCAAAAAGCTTTTCACCCTCTATTGCAAGTTCCTCTATAGACTCTCCACTGATATCAATATCAACGGTTCGACCCTTACCTAACCCACGTTCGAACACACCTGCTTGTTTAGATATACCAAAGATACCAGGATAAGAGTTGGCAACTTCTTTAAGTACAGGTATGAGTTCTCCTGCTCGAGATGGGTCTTTACTTAAGGCACCAAAAAGCATAAAGTCTCCGCCAGCAACATAAAAAATACGTTCAATTTGAGGGTATGGTCCTACATCTGATTTTGTATATTTTTCAAGCTTCTTGTATACATCTTCACCAATACTCTTACTCTCTTGATAAGACAGTCCAGGAGGCGGAATCATAATGTTAAAGACTAGATTACGATTTCCTTGTGGAAGGTATTCCATCTTTGGAAAAAGAATCCATGAGCTTGAGAGGGAAAAGAAAACAAGAATAGCTACGGTTGTAATCTGATGCGTTTTACTCTTGAGTGTCCAACGTACATAAAACATAATCTTATGATTAATACGATGCCCAAGTGCTATAAGTTTTGACTCGTTCTCTTTGACTTGATGGCTCTCATGCTTAGAAAACTTCATCAGTTGATTCCATAACATCGGTATCACAGAGATGGAAACAAACAGAGAAAAGCTAACCGCTGCAGTAACAGCGATAGCGATATCTTTAAAAAGTTGACCAGCCTCATTTTCTAAGAAGATAATGGGTAGAAAAACAGCGATAGTCGTTAGAGCTGAAGCGATGAGTGCACCCCAGACTTCAGTTGTACCGTCATAAGCAGCGTCAAAAAACTTCTTGCCCATCTTTTTGTGTCTATCTATGTTTTCTAAGACGACAATGGCACTGTCAACCAACATACCAACAGAAAAAGAGATACCTGCTAGTGAGATGGTATTTAAACTTCGTCCTAATAGTTCTAAAACAATAAAGGTTGCAATAATACTAATGGGAATGGCTAGCGCGATCACTGTGGTTGAAGATATGGCACGTAAAAATATTAATAAGACAAGGATAGCGAGGATTCCACCAACGAGAATATTTTGCTGAACAAGATCAATAGAACCTTGGATATAGTCACGCTTGTCATTTAACCATCTTATGCGCAAGCCCATCTGCTTGAGTTGGTTCTCATTGAGTTCGGCCACCATAGCTTCGACATCATCCGTTAGTTTGACAATGTTAGCATCTCCTTCAGGTTTCACACCGATAATGAGACCCTTGATGCCATCAACAAGAGAGATAGAAGTTTTTTTCTCATACCCAAAACGCACATCAGCTATCTGTGATAATCGGACTTCTTGTTGACCATTAGAAATAAGAATAAGGTCTTTAATATCTTGGGCTGTCCTGTATTGAGAAGTTGTGCGGATTCTATAGGCTCGGCGTTCTATGTCCATGGAACCAGCTGAAATGTCAATATTGTTTTTTTGAATAATAGAGATTATCTTGTCTAAACTCAAACCATAGGCTGCCATTTTCTCATTATTTAAAATCACCTGCATCTCATCGGCTGTGCCTGAACGCATAAAAAGCTCAGCAACACCTGGGATACGTTCATAATGTTCGCGTACTTCATTTTCCAGATAGGTCTTATAATGGTCTACATCAATAGGATTTCCATCTAAGGTCTGAAGCATCGTCCAAATAACAGGCGAAGCTGTCTCGCCTGTCGCTTTGATAACAGGCTTTTCAACATTTTCAGGATAATTATCTACCTCATTTAATTTATTCGAAACATCTAGCATAGCCTTATTGATGTCTATTCCTAATTTAAATGTTAAGGTGAGAGAACCTTTATTATCTTTAGCCTTTGATTCGTACTTGACAAGGCCCGGAGTGTTTTTTAAAACAAGCTCTTGTTCTTGAATGATATCTCGTTCAATCTCTTTTGGACTTGCTCCTGGCCAGAGTGTGTTAACCGCAATCTCTGGCTGGGTAACGTTTGGCGTCAACTGTCTTGGCAGACGTTCTTGCGAGATTAGGCCAAAGATTAAGATGAGGAAGACACCTACGGTGACGACCACCGGTTTGAGAAGGGAAAACCGTATCATTGTTTAATCTCTTGATTAGGGTAGATACGTTCATTTCCCTTTGTGATCGCATCATCTCCAATCTGCAGTTCATTTGAAGAGACAGCAACGTCCTTTCCTTCAAAGCCGATAACTTGCACGGGTATCATCACCGCTTTGTTCTCTTTCACAACAAACACAACATCTTTTCCAAAACGTTTAATAAGTGCATCTCTAGAAACAAGAAGAACATCTTGTTCATGTGACTTTTCTAAAGAGATACGTGCTTGCATCCCATTGAAAAACTTGTCCTTTGTAGGTAAAAGACGAAGTTTTAAAGGAAAGGTGCGCGTCTTTTCATCTCCTTCTAAAAGTTGACCTAATATCTTGGCCTTATATATCTTGTCGTTAATACTTACATCAAGAAGATCGTCTTTTGCCTTTGTCTGAATATAGCTAGATGGAAGATGGATGAGAATATCTATCTTTTCAGGATTGATAAGTAGGGCAACTTCACTCCCTTCTTTAAGCCATTCACCTACTTGAATACTACGTCGTGCAATATACCCATTAAAAGGAGCACGCAGACTCTTTTTACTTTTAGCAATTGTTTGTGCCTTTAGTGTTGATTCTAAAGAGACGAGTTTTTGTTCTAGTTGCATTTTTTGAAAGTAAAACTCATCATATTTTTGCTTAGATACACTTTGTTTCTCTAAAAGTACTTTATATCGTTTAAAGTCACGTTTGGCTCGCTCAAGAGAGAACTTAAGCTCCTTAATAGAAGCCTTGGATGCACGAATATTGGCATTAAGAATCTGCGTGTCTATCTGAATAAGGATAGCTCCTTTTTTTACATAATCACCCTCATCAAAATAGACATGAGTGATGAGCCCATCACTCTCGGAAGCAAGACGAGACTTCTCATTAAAACTAAGTGTTCCGTTGAAGTTTTGTTTTTGCGACAGGTGACCTTGTTCAACTTTTTGTGTCACGACAGAAGCAAGTAAGGGAAGGGCTAAAAAAAATAGGGTAAATATCTTTATCATTATAGTGTCTCCAAGGAAGGTGTTTGTTTGAGTGTTTGAAGTACCTTTAAAAAGGTGTTAAGTTCATCGCAGGAGAACTGCGAACGAATCTTTGTGACAAGGGCTTCTGTGATAGGCATAATGTCTTGCATAAGCTTTTCACCCTTAGTGGTCCATTGAATCTTATAAGCACGTCTGTCATCTTTTTTTGGAACACGGATAAGTAGTCCACGCTTGACTAAGGTGTCTATCATCCTTGTAATGGTTGTTTTGTCTTTAAACGTTATTTCTGAAAGTTGAGTCGGCGAAATGTCAGGAGTTTCATTAATTGATTTCATGATTCCATATTGAGCTGAGGTGAGTCCATAAGGCTTCAAGAAGCTATTAAATCGATTTCTCATTGCGTTGGCAGTCATATTGACTTGAAAACCAAGAGAGTCTTCTAATGTATGCATTATATTCTTCCTAATTAGTTGTAGATACAATTATATGTACTACAATCAAATAATCTTCTTAATATTTGAATCTTTGTTTAAAAATAAGCAAAATAGGAGAGAACTTGACAGGCCTTATATACTTATGTACACTACGCCTATGAATAAACCATCTTTTACACTCAGTGCAGACTTATTGTTAAACAACAATAACCTAGAATTTTTAAGCAACAAAAAAATACAACTTCTTGAGAACATTACTATCTATGGTTCTATCTCTAAGGCGGCAAAAGAATCAGAGATCACTTATAAAACAGCTTGGAGTTGGTTAGACAAAATGAATGCACAATCTCCTAAGCCTCTTGTACAAAAAATCAGTGGTGGGAAAGATGGTGGCGGCACTGTAGTAACTGCGTATGCCAAAGAGTTGATGTGCGTGTATGAAGATGTGCGTGCCTTGCATCAAAAGCACCTTTATACATTAGAAGCATCTTTTTCTCATTTAGAAGACGAACTACAAAGCCCACTGTTTGCCTTTAGTAAGTTGCAAACCTCAATTAAAGAGATAGTGATTAAAGGGGATAAGGCTATTTTTTCATTGGAGCTCTTCAATGGAGATAAGATAAGTGCTCAGGCTCCACGCTCTTTTGTTGAGGTACATGATTTGACTGTAGGTTCTAGTCTAAGTGCTTTGATCGAGTCAGATACAGTTTCTGTAAGTAAGGTCTTAGAAGAAGAGATCAGTAGTCGTAATAAATTGATTGGAACAGTCAGTGAAATAGTGATAACAGAAGACGTACTGTTAACCTTGCAGTTAAGAGGTGATCAATATTTAACAGCAAGAATAACCTATAAAAGCTTTAAAGATATGGGAATTAAGGTGGGCGACAAGCTGACTGCAGTCTTTAAGGCCTATAGTGTGACAGTATTTAAAAGTTAATATATGTTTATACGATAAATTTTAGAGAACTAATTTATTTTACTTAAGGTCAAAAAAGAAATTAGTTTGTTTTAAGAAATCGACTTCTTTTAAAATTTATGATAATTTTCTTTGTATTTATGAGATGAGTCGCTATAATTTCGCCAACAAAAAAGCTTGAGATTAATATAATGATTTTAAGCAAAAGCAAACATTTCAAATACTATTATATTTGAAATGCATAAATAAGGTATCAGACACCATGAAGCCAGCAGGTCTTGAAAATTTAGAGTTAGAAAATATAGGACAGGTTTTTTATAACCTGAGTTTTGATGAATTGATTGAACATGAGCTTCGTAATGGCGAGTGTAAAATGACTTCAAATGGTGCCACTACCGTTGATACAGGAATATTTACAGGCCGTAGTCCGAAAGATAAATATTTTGTTGATCAAGAAGAATCAAATAAATATATCGCTTGGGGTGACGTTAATCAACCAATCAGCGGTGAGATCTTTCAAGAGCTTCTTGGTGTAGCAAAGAAGCAATTATCAAACAAAGATATTTATGTGACAGATGTGTATTGTGGTGCTTCAGCTGCTTCAAAACGTTCTGTTCGTTTTGTTTCAGAAATTGCATGGCAGTCTCATTTTGTTAAGAATATGTTTATCCGTCCTCAAGAGAAAGACCTAGCAGACTTTAAACCTGAATTCACAGTGTTCAATGCGTGTAAGGCAGTCAACGATAAATGGAAAGAGATGGGAATGAACTCTGAAGTTTTCGTTCTTTTCAATGTTGAAGAAAACACAGCGATTATTGGTGGTACATGGTACGGTGGTGAAATGAAGAAGGGTATCTTCTCTATGATGAACTATTGGCTACCTCTTGAGAAGAAAATGGCAATGCATTGTTCTGCAAATGTGGGTAAAGATGGGGATACATGTCTGTTCTTTGGTCTATCAGGAAC
>JBFFDB010000053.1:0-6395 GCA_041559595.1 Sulfurimonadaceae bacterium | reverse complement strand
CTTAAGGAAGTTAGTGGAGAATGAACAGTACTTGTTGAATTTTTTAAATGATAAGATTTCTATAGACACTGTTGTCCATAATGAAAAAGACTTTATTGAACAATTAGATGAGTTTAATAATGACATGAATAAATATAAAATCTCTTTACGGACAAAAAATGGAAGAAAGATATTTTTTGTCTTTAGAAATTCTTTGGATATTGAAGGTTCTGCACAAAGTATAGTGTATACTTTTAATGACATAACGGTTGTGGAATATCAAAAAGTACAAATTGATCAATATAATGAATATATGAATGAATTGATGTACACTAAGTATAAACTAAACGAGGCTGAAGGCCAAGCAGATATTATCAACAAAACCAGTTTTTAAACTAAGAATAAATCCCCCCTTATCGGAAGAACATGACACACGAACAATACCTTGAACATATAAAATCTTTAAATAACTATGCCTATCATTATTATGTATTAGATGATCCTATCACAACAGATGAAGTGTATGATCTACTCTATCATGAAGTAGTGGATTATGAAAAAGAAAACCAAAGTCTTATTGCTAGTGATTCGCCGACTCAGCGTGTTGGTGATGTGATAGCAGAAGGCTTTAATAAAGCACCACACCTTAGTCGTATGTGGTCTTTGGAAGATCTGTTTAATAAAGAAGACCTACAAAAATGGTTAGACAAGGTAGGAAAACTAAGCGAAAACATCTCTTTTTACTGCGAACCTAAATATGATGGAGCCAGTCTAAATCTTATTTATGACAAGGGTGAACTCGTTCAAGCTATTACTCGTGGTGACGGGGTAGTGGGTGAAGACATAACTCAAAATGCAAAAACGATTCGTTCTATTCCATTAAAAATCTCATATGAGAAACGCTTAGAGATCAGAGGTGAGGTCGTTATATTTAAAGATGAGTTTGAAAAGATAAACAATGAACGTTTGAAAGAGGGTGAAAACCTTTTTGCAAACCCAAGAAATGCAGCAGCAGGAAGTTTAAGACAGTTAGACTCACGTATCACATCATCACGTAATCTTGTCTTCTTACCTTACGGTATAGGTGAAAATGAGCTAGAACTTCCATTACTAAGTGAACGCATGGTCTTTGTATATGAACTTGGATTCAGACGGCCACCCCTTCGTTCTTTAGCTAAAGGTTTTGATGAGATAGAAGAAATCTATGAGCAGATGATTAAAGAGCGTGACGGCTTTGATATGATGCTTGATGGTATGGTTATTAAGGTCAATCAAATTGAAGCTCAAGAAGAGATGGGATACACGGTTAAAAATCCTCGTTGGTCATCAGCGTATAAGTTTCCAGCTGTTGAGAAGATTACAACGGTCAAAGAGATACTGCTTCAAGTCGGTCGTTCCGGTGCAGTGACTCCGGTTGCAGTGGTTGAGCCGACTCCTATCGAGGGAGTAGTGGTTGAACGCGCAAGTTTACACAACTTTGATGAGATTGATAGAAAAGACATTCGTATTGGTGATAAGGTGATCATCCTTAGAAGTGGGGATGTTATACCTAAGATCGTAAAAGTTCTCACGCATGAAAGAGCTGAACATATCCAGGCCTATGTACGTCCAACGCAGTGCCCTGTATGTCAGAGTGAACTCTTAGATGAAGGGGCTTTGACTAAGTGTCAAAACCTGGAGTGCTCTTCACGTGTAGTGAACTCGATCATCTACTTTGCCTCTAAGCCGTGTTTGAATATTGATGGTCTGGGAGATAAGATTGTAGAGACGCTATTTCAAGAAGGTCTGATTAAGAGTGTAATTGACTTATACTCACTGACTCTTGAACAACTCTTAGCACTTGAGGGGTTTAAGCAGAAAAAATCTCAGAATCTAATAGAAGCCATTTCGAATTCAAAAGAAAAAGAGTGTTGGCGTTTTGTTAATGGTATGGGGATAGAGCATATTGGTGAGGTGGCATCAAAGGCCTTATGTGAAAACTTTGGTCTTGGTTTTGTTAATGCGAGTAAAGAACAACTTTTAGAGATAGAGGGCATTGGTGAAGAGATGGCAGAGTCACTCTTGGAGTTCGTCCGTGTTAATGGTGAATATATTCAACGACTTCAACTTGTCCTTCAGCCAAAAGAACCAGAGGCGAAGGTCGAAGCGATAGAAAATCCTTTTAAGGCAAAGACAGTTGTATTAACAGGCACGATGAGTGAGTCAAGAGGAAATATTAAGACGATGCTCGAAGCACTTGGTGCAAAGGTGTCAGGCTCTGTTTCTAAGAAAACAGACTTTCTTATCTATGGAGAAGATGCGGGCAGTAAGTATGACAAGGCTATTAGTCTTGGTGTGAAAGCAATCACTGAAAATGAGATGAGAGAATTAATATAGTACTTCTTGACCTAGGTCAAAGACTTGCTTCATACAAGATTGTATTATTATTGAAATAAGAAGGGGGATGTCTTATGGAGAAAAATACAGGTCCAACATATAAATCATTAGAAAATGAAACCTTAACTGCCGTGCCGATGAGCGTTAAGGAATTTCAAGAGATCTCAGAGATACAACAAGAGATACTTCAAATGGTTGCAGATGGTGTAAGACAAGATACCATTTTAATAAGCCTGTGTAAACTCAGCGAGTCATTACTTCCCAACTCTGTAGCTTCTATTATGATGAAAGATGATACCACGGGCTTATTAAGTGTTCTTAGTGCACCGAGCATACCTGATGAAGGAGTAAATGCATTAAAATGCTTAAAGCCAGGACCCGGCGGTGGTTCATGTGGAAATGCTGTTTTTAATAATAAAGCTCAATTTGTAAAAGACACCTTTACAGATATTAGATGGACTGATATTCGTCAAATAGCACATGATTTTAATATTTGCTCGTGTTGGTCCATGCCTATACGTTCTAAAGAAGGTGAGGCGATTGGAAGTTTTGCTCTTTCATCATTTGAACATAGAGAACCTTCTACTTTTCATAAAATGTTACTAGATGTTTCAGCCTTTATTGTAGGCGTTGTCTTACGTAAACAAGAGAAAGAAGTATAAACAAGCTCACGTGAGTAGGATATTGACTTCGTAATATAGTGGACTAATTCTTCTTGCAAGTATACGGGTATAATATCAAGTAATATCTATATGCTATTTAAATATTTTAAGGATTAAATTTTGATTACACAAGACCAATTACCAATGGTAGCAATGTCAAGTATGAATGACACACATTTAGAAGAGATACTTATTATAAACAGACTCGAGGTTGCTGCAAGTGAAAATGATATAAATGCAGTATCTGAAATATTAAAAGAGCTAGTAGAACACACAAGTATACACTTTTTCGATGAAGAAGAGATGATGGAAGAGGCACTGTTTCCTGCATTTAAAATGCATAAAAGTGAGCATGACAGACACCTGCATGAACTTCAAAGTGTGGTAATGTATTTTGATGAGCATAAAGAACCAAGTGCAATCACTGCCTATATTCAAGGTGGTCTGACACCATGGCTTATTAATCATATAGAGACGATGGATACGATGACAGCTAAGTTCTTGGAACAGGGCTTCGCTGTATAATGTTCTAATCCCCTCAATAGATAAGTCTATATTAATAGTTTAGATCTAAAATTATTTTTCAGCATCTGCTTATAAAGTCTTGTTACACTTCGGATAAAAAAGGCTGATAATGGCATATAATGAATTAACTCCCGAAGAAGAGTATGTGATCTTACGTAAGGGAACAGAAGCTCCTGGGTCTGGAAAGTTTAATAAGCACTATGAAGAAGGTACGTATGTGTGTCGTCAATGTGATGCTCCCTTATATACTTCAGAGTCCAAATTTGACTCAGGGTGTGGAT
Organism: Sulfurimonadaceae bacterium; assembly: GCA_041559595.1. Classification (GTDB taxonomy): domain Bacteria; phylum Campylobacterota; class Campylobacteria; order Campylobacterales; family Sulfurimonadaceae. The sequence goes on along the minus strand of JBFFDB010000053.1, from coordinate 2,572 downwards.
GGCCAAGTTTTGATGATGAGATCGAAGGTGCAGTAACACATATACCTGATGCAGATGGATATCGTATAGAAATCGTATGTTCTTCATGTGGCGGTCATCTTGGACATGTGTTTGAAGGTGAAGGCTTTACGCCTAAAAATACACGTCATTGTGTTAACTCTTTGTCTATTGACTTTGTAGAGTAAAAGCAAGTTAGAGTATAATTCGATTAAAAAGTAGGCTTAATGATAAGGCTCGATCAATATTTAGTCGAAAACAACCTTGTAGACAGTAGAAACAAGGCGCAACAACTCATCAAAGACTCCAAAGTCTCTGTAGATAATAAGGTGATAACAAAGCCATCTTTTAAGGTCTCAGATGAACGGATTGAACTTGATGATGAACATGTGTATGTCTCAAGAGCTGCATATAAATTAAAGAACTTTCTTCCTCTGCTTCCATTTGACGTGAAAGGTATGAATGCCTTAGATATTGGTTCATCTACAGGAGGCTTTACTGAAGTACTACTTTTGAATGATGTGAACTCTGTTACCTCTGTGGATGTAGGCTCTTCGCAACTTCATGAGAAACTTTTATCTGATGAACGTGTTAGAAGTATAGAAAACCAAGATATTCGTGAGTTTAAGAGTGAAAAACCATTTGATCTTATTACCTGTGATGTCTCTTTTATATCACTGCATCATATCTTAGAATCAATCAATACCTTGAGTTCAAAATATATGATATTATTGTTTAAACCGCAGTTTGAAGTCGGTAAAGATATCAAACGCGATAAAAATGGTGTAGTGACAGATAAAAAAGCTATTGCTGCAGCCATGTTGAAGTTTGAAGACACATGTACTTTGATGGGCTGGAACAAGTTACTTATGGAAGCTTCATCGATTACAGGTAAAGAGGGTAATGTTGAATACTGCTACTGTTATGAAAAGTCTTAAGACAAAGAAACTAGAGGTATATAATGTCAGATAATAAACATATTGATGCTATTGCTATTGGTGGTTTTGATGGAATGCATGCAGCACATCAATATCTTTTTTCTGAGTTAGGAAAAAATGGTGGAGTACTTGCTATAGAAACGGGTTATGCTGATATGACACCGGGTATGCACAGACAAGAACATACCCACTATCCGCTGTTTTATTATGAACTTGATGATATCAAAGGACTGAGTGGAAATGAGTTTATTCAAAAACTCAAAAAAGATTTTCCTGCCTTGAAAAAGATTGTTGTCGGGTATGATTTTCATTTTGGTAACAAACGTTCATGTGACAGCCTAGACCTAAGGGAACTTTTTGATGGTGAGGTGATTATTGTTGATGAGGTAAAGATTGAAGGCGAAGCTGTACACTCGCATATGATTCGCAAACTCCTGGATGAAGGAAGTCTTTCTCATGCTAATCTTTTTCTAGGATATAACTATTGCCTTAAGGGTGATGTGATCAAAGGTCAGGGTATAGGTAAAGAAAAACTAGTGCCGACCATCAATATATCTGTGTCAGGTTATCGAATACCAAAAGAGGGAGTGTATGCAACACTTACACGTCTTGATGATGATAAACTCCATCCTTCCATCAGTTTCATTGGAAAACGCCATATCACGGACGGTTCTTTTGCTATAGAGACACATATATTAGATGAAGAGGTACAACAAAGTCAAAGAGCAGAACTTTCGCTCATTCACTTTATTCGTGAAAATAGAGAGTTTGATTCATTCCCTGCGCTTAAAGAACAGATAGATCTTGATATACTAGAGGCTAAAAAGAGCATTAATTTTTTAGCCTTATAATCTTTTCATACTTAACATATTTGAGTCAATCACATAAAAAAGCTTCGGTATGTTTTAGTATTATGTACTCCAGCTTTAACCTCTCTAGACCCCTTGTTGTAGATACTTTTCAATACTGTTTCATTAAAAAAAACATTTATAGATAGTATGATGATCATAGATACTCTTTAATCTATACTATATTAATAAGGATTAAATCAGTAGGTTTACTTGACTATGTGGTTTAATTGTGCTAGAATTCTCTCACTTAATATCAAAAAGGAGAAGATATGGGACCAGCATGCCCGATCTCATTTCGTCAAATCGACGCGACTATTGTAAGAATTAACTCATTTAGTATGAGCATGATGCTTCTTGCATATCTTTTCTCTAGTGAAATATTTTTTATTTATATCATCGGCATTGACTTGATTATTCGTCTTTTCATCAAAAAGTCATTAAGTCCAATCAATCAATTAAGTCGTTTGATTAATACCCTTATTTGTGCAGAGACAACACAAACAGATGCAGCTGCTAAACGATTGGCTGCATATTTTGCTCTTGGTTTTTCATGGGCCCTTGTGTTACTGCATAGTTTCGAGTTTTTAGATGCAGCAAAAATAGTTGCTATTATCTTTGTTGCTTGTAGTCTGATGGAACTTTTTTTGAACTTTTGTGTAGGCTGTAAGGTTTACTTTATCTTTAAAAAGTTGACAGTTTAATGGCTGGTGTTTCAACAAAAGGCCTGTATGGCTTGGCTGCAATGTATGAGCTTTCACAAGCCTCAACTGATAAACCTATGCAGAT
>JBFFDB010000052.1:0-6485 GCA_041559595.1 Sulfurimonadaceae bacterium | reverse complement strand
TTCCTAAAAGAAATAAATATTTAGGTTGGTCTTTCAGTATGGGTCTTTTAGCAGATGCAGTAGCGTATTATCATATCATTGATTCGGCAAATGAGTACAATATTGATAGAAATAAATTTTCAGCAAGTCTACTTGGTTCAGGAAGTCTGTATTTAGGTGATGTAGAGATTACACTTTCCATGCGAAGACGTACTGCCCTGATAAAGCAAGCATCGTATCAAGAAGAGAGCTTTGGTTCTATTGCAATACTCTGGGATTTTTGATTGCAATACCAGGGAATTATCTCATCTCATCTTTAAAAGATTTTCCAATTTAAAGAGCAAAGTCCTCTTAAAGTATCTTATGATAAAATCACAAAAATTTAAATGATGATAATTTAATCATTATAAGGAAAAATAATGGCAATTGAAAATAACCAAATTGTATCAATCGAATATGAAGTAAAAAGTAACGGTGAAGTTGTAGATAGTAATGTTGGTAAAGACCTTCTTACATTTATGATTGGTAAACAACAAATCATTCCAGGTTTAGAAGAAGAAGTATGTAAAATGAGTATGGGTGACAAGTGTGATGTTCTTGTTTCTGCTGCTAAAGCATACGGTGAGTACAATGATGAAGCACTTCAAGAAGTTCCAAAAGAGCAATTTGCTGGTATCGAACTTACTGAAGGTATGAGTCTTTATGGTCAAAGTGAAGATGGTGGCACTGTTCAAGTTACAGTAAAAGAGATTCAAGATGAGGTTGTGAAAATTGACTATAACCACCCTTTAGCAGGTCAAGACCTTATGTTTACAGTAACAGTAGCTACAGTACGTGAAGCAACTGCAGATGAAGTACTAACAGGTATTCCTGCTGAAAATGCTCAACCAGCTTCTGGTGGTTCTTGTGGGACCGGCTGTGGGTGTCACTAGCTTTATAGCTACTTCTGATGCTTCACTTGAAGCATTGAAAACGGCGAACCTTCTTAAAGGTTTACCGGTTAATGCTTTTATTTTTGGTCAAAATGGCACAGGAAAAAAGAGCTTAGCAAAGTATATATTACCAAACGCTCCTATTGTTGATGCATCAATGTATGACGAACTAGAGGGTACATTAAGTTCTCATAAAACAATTATTATTTCTAATTTTGATAAGATGCCGAATTTTGACAATTTTAAAGCACTCGTTGATAAGTACGAGGTTCGTATTATTGCCTTGGCTAACTCTATTTTCAATGCAGAAGTTATAGATAAGTTCTTTGGTATCAAAGTATCTCTTCCTCCTTTATCAGAACGACAAAAAGATGTAAAAGCCTTAGCTGAACACTTCTTAGAAGAAGCTCGTATCCTTTTTGATACAAATGAAGACATTGATATCGATATTACACGTATTAACTTAAAAAATAATGCGCATTCGGTACGTCGGTATGTTTACATGAAGGTTCAGTTCCAAAGTATCAGTGAATCTGAACTGATGGATTTGACCGAAACATTTCTAAGAGATAAAATTGGTGGAAACAGTGATTATAGAAACTTTATTTATCTGTATGAGGCACCCCTTATCAATGTAGGATTGCAAAAGTATAAAACACAGTTCCAACTCTCAGATAAGTTGGGATTAAATAGAAACACATTACGTAAAAAAATAGCTGAAAACAAGGAATATTTAAATCATGAGTAGAGTAGCATTTATTTTCCCAGGACAGGGAAGTCAAACTATCGGTATGGGTAAAAGTTTTGTTGAAAACTCTTCTATTGCAAAAGAGATGATGCAAAAAGCAACTGAGCGCACAGGCATTAACTTTGAAAAGCTTCTGTTTGAAGAAAATGAAGAGATTAATCAAACTGAAAATACGCAACCAGCCATCTTACTTGTTAGTATGATGGCTCATGCTGTATTCACTTCTAAGTCAGATATTAAGCCAGCACTTCTTTTAGGACATTCTCTTGGTGAGTTTTCAGCGGTATCTGCTGCTGGTGCATTAGACCCAATTGAGGCAGTTGCTCTTGTTAATGCTCGTGGTAAGTTAATGCAAGGTGCTTGTGACGAGATAGATGCATCAATGATGGTTGTTCTTGGTCTTAAAGATGAGCAAGTAGAAGAGATTTGTGCAACAGCACAAAATGAAGGTAAAAAAGTATGGCCGGCAAATTATAACCAAGAAGGTCAATTAGTTGTTGCCGGTATGAAGTCTGATCTTGCATCTATGGAATCTGTGTTTAAAGAAGCTGGTGCAAAACGTGCCATGCTATTAAATATGTCAGTTGCATCTCATTGTCCAATCTTAGCACCTGCACAAGCTCCTTTAAAAGAAGCAATGAGTGATGTTCTAAGCGATAACTTTATTGCACCAATTGTTTCAAATGTGACAACAGGAAAGTATAGTACTAAAGCAGAGGCACTTGATCTTTTAACAGAACAACTAACGCAGCCTGTAAAGTACAAGCAAAGTATCGAAGCAATTGCTGGTGATGTTGATATCGCTATTGAGTTTGGTAATGGTAAAGTACTTGCTGGAATGAACAAGCGTATTAACAAAGATATGATTACTTATAATATCTTTGATATGGACTCTTTGGAAGCTGTATTGGCTGAACTGGCATAATGAAAGTCGCTTTAGCTCAGGTCTCACCTAAACTTAATCGCAATAATATTGATATGCATATGCAAGAAATTAAATCTTGTGATGCGGATGTTATTGTTTTTCCTGAGCTGTCACTCAATGGTTATCTTCTTCAAGACAAGGTGTATGAGGATGCTTTTACTCTTAGTGAATTGGATTGTTTTGCGCAGGCAAGCCACAAGATAGATATTGTTCTTGGCTGTGCCTTAAGGTCAGAACACCGTATTTTTAATGCAGGTATCTATTTTTCAAAGGGTGAGGTGAAGCACGTTCATCATAAGGTTCATCTTCCTAATTATGGTATGTTTGAAGAAGCACGTTATTACTTCAAGGGTGATAGTATTGAATTTTTTGATACACTTTACGGTACGGCAGCCGTTGTTGTATGTGAAGACCTTTGGAGAGCACAGACTATAGCGGCTTTATCAGCGAAAAAACCCGAGATAATCTATGTTCTTGCAAATTCACCTGTACGTGATTTTAAAGATGAGGGCTTACTTATCAAAGAACAGTGGACGGCTATTTTAAAAACAACAGCACTGTTATGCGGTTCTTATGTGGTCTTCGTTAATCGTGTTGGGTTTGAAGATGGTATCGGTTTTTGGGGTTCTTCAATGATTATCACACCATCTGCAGAAATTGAGGCTGAGTTATAAGGATTTAAGCCTGAGGTTAAAAGTTTTGAGCTTAATAAACAGTTACATTTTGCGCAAAAACAGATTATAAAAAACGACATATAGGAAAAATTATGAATATAGCTATTATGGGTGCTATGCCTGAAGAGATTGCTCCACTTTTAGAAAAAGTGGGTGAATATACCTTAACTGAGTTTGCTGGTAATAAGTATTATGAAGCGAGTTATGCAGGGCATAATCTTGTAATCGCATATTCTAAAATCGGTAAAGTCTTTTCTACCCTAACTGCTACTACTATGCTACAAAAATTTGGTGCTGAAGTTCTTCTTTTTTCTGGTGTTGCAGGTGCAATTAATCCTAAACTAAAAATTGGAAACTTGATAGCTGCAACAAAATTATGTCAGCACGATTTAGATATTACAGCCTTTGGTCATCCACATGGATATGTGCCTGAGGGAAAACAGTTTATTGAAGCAGATGCTGGCTTGATTGCTAAGGCCAAAGAAGTCGCAAAAGAGATGAATTTAGAGTTAATGGAAGGAACGATTGCGACTGGAGATCAGTTTGTGGCAGATCCTGAGCGTAACAGGTGGATAGGCGAGACCTTCAATGCTGATGCATTAGAGATGGAAGGTGCTTCTGTCGCTTGTGTATGTGATGCGATGAATGTACCATTTTTTATCCTTCGTGCCATTTCTGATGCTGCTGATATGGATGCTAGCTTTTCATTTGATGAGTTCTTAGAAAGCTCTGCTATAGAGTCGGCAAACTTTATCATCAAGATGGTTGAACACATTGAATAAACAAAAGTCCATTACGCCATCAAAAAAGATTATGTCGCAATTAGGAAAGACGAATGCGGCTTTTAATCTAATAGAAGAAGGGGATAAGATTCTTGTTGGCCTCTCCGGTGGGAAAGACTCATTGACGATGATTCATGCTATGCGTGAACAACAGCGTCGTGCTCCTTTTAATTTTGAGTTTATTGCGGTGACTGTATCGTATGGTATGGGTGAAAACTTTGACTACCTTGCGAAACACTGTGAAGAACATGGGATTAAGTTCTTAGTTAAAGATACGAAGATTTATGAAACAGCCCAAGAAAAGATTAGAAAAAACTCTTCTTTTTGTTCATTCTTTTCGCGTATGCGTCGTGGCTCTTTATATTCAGTTGCAGAAGAACTTGGATGCAATAAACTCGCCCTTGGACATCATTTAGATGATGCAGCAGAGAGCTATTTTATGAATATGATCTATAATGGGCAGATGCGAGCACTTTCACCAATATACAAAGCAGGAAATGGGCTTATTGTGATTCGTCCACTAATACAGATGCGTGAACGTCAATTATCTGCCTTTGTCAAAGATAATGAGCTTGATGCAATTGGGGATGAAGCCTGTCCGGCAATGCGTTTTGATGTTAAAATGCCTCATGCACGAGCTGCGATGAAAGAGATGTTAGCCGATATGGAAAAAAAGTATCCTAGTATCTTTGTCTCAATCAATGCTGCCTTTAGTAATATTTCAGACGAGAGCTTTTTTGACCCAGAACGATTTTCTCTTTAGAGAACTTGTTTATATATCACTACGGTAGTTTATACTGTGGTGATAAAGCAATCAGACTCTTTTACATAACCCTTATACTTCTTCTATGCGGAAGAATTTTTATCCAAAAAAAAATAATTTTGTTTATAGTGTTTTATACTCTTAGTATTATAGTTGGGCTTAGGTTTGTATATGTCAAAGCCTATTCTTGATGACCACTGTAAAAGGATATTTAAGTGTTGAGAACGGAGATAAGGGGGATTGTTTCTGTTTAAAACTTCCTCGAGATTAGAGAAGTCTTAATTTTTTTTCTATTGTTAATTTTTTTTTGTTTGTTTTGATATAATTCCGTCAAATTATTAAAATAAAGGTTTGTTATGAATATTTATCCAGACAAAGAAATTTTAGAAAACTCAGATATGGTGGTTGTTGACATTCGTACACAAGGTGAATGGGAGCAAACAGGTATAGTGCCTGGCTGTCATACAGTGACTTTTTTTGACGAAACTGGAAGTTATGATGCAGAAGCTTTTTTAAAGGCTATGGATGCCTTAGGCGGGAAAGAGACTGAAATTGGTCTTATCTGCCGTACAGGAGCACGTACTGCACAAATAGCAGGTTTCATGGCACAGCAAGGTTATAATGTTAAGAATCTAGCGGGTGGTGTTATGAAGTTAATAGGTGAGGGTTACGAACTAGATGCCTATAAGGCGTAGGTTATAGATAAAGACCTTAATGGGTCTGTATCTGTCCTTGTTCTTGTTTAATTGAAATACTTTCATTTCTTTCTTCATAAGGTTGTGCTTTTTCATTGCAACCCATAAATAATATTATACAAACTATACTTGAGATAAAAAGTGTCTTCATTATGTGTACTCTTGCTTGATTCTGTCTAAAAACTCAATGATACGGATCTGATAGGTAGAAGTATCTTCATCTATCGTACATTCGCAAAGTGGAAAGAGTAGGTCTGAATTTATCTTCTGTGCATATCGCGGGACTTGGCGGACTTCTTTATGAATATCATCAATTAAACCATCGATGCTAAGACCATTTTTTTTGTGTATTTTATGCACATATTCTTTTGTTGTTAATTGGAGCATATTTGCTCTATCATTTTCTTTATATATTTGCATACCAGCTTCAAATACAAGGTCATATTCACAAGTATTCGGATGACGATTAACGGCTATAATAAGCGCAAAAATCTTAGCACGGAACTCTAATGAGCTATGGTGGTAAACAAGGATCTCACGTAGTCCTGTATATAAGTAATGTTTGAGGTTAAAGAAAAGTTTCATTTTCATGCGCTTTTTATTGATAAGTGTATTATTATATCACTAAAGTAATGAGGAGTAGTACAAAAATGAAAGTTTGCGTTTATTTGTTTTTAATTTCACTTTTATTTTTATTAGGAGGATGTACTACACCTAAGTCGATCAAACATAAAACAAGTCTTTCACTGACTAAGCGGATTTATTCGTTGAAGGAAGGACGCATTATCTCTAAAGCAAGACTTATAGAGGTCTTGAGCGCCTACCCCGTCATCTTTATCGGGGATTTGCATAATAATGAAAAAATGCATCAGTTTACAGCAGAGCTAATAGCGACTTTAGGAAAAGAGTATACCTTGCATTTAGCCAATGAATGGTTCACTCCTGCGCAAAATGAAAAACTGTCTTTATTTATGAAAGAGGAATGGA
>JBFFDB010000051.1:0-6742 GCA_041559595.1 Sulfurimonadaceae bacterium | reverse complement strand
TGTCAATATCATCTTCATTATCCAAAAGAGTACGTAGATAAGTAGTAGCACTTTTGAGTTCTTCTTCATATATTTTTTTATTCATATAAATTGCAACGGACAGCATTAAAGATATATGTTCGATTTTTTTACCATAATCACGTGTCTTCCAGTAAATATAGCATTTTCCTAAAAAAGAGGTTGTATCGACTTTTGTTTCAGTAGGCAAGGCTTACCCTTGTGTTGTTTTTAGATAGTTTAGCATAAATGTGTATAGATGGGAGAGTTTGTATAAGAAAGAAGAGCGTTTGGATCAGCCAAACTTACCTGTGATGTATTCTTCTGTCAGTTTTTCTGATGGTGTAACAAATAACTCTTCTGTTTTACCAAGCTCGATAAGATCTCCTAAATACATAAAACCGGTATAGTCAGATACACGTGCAGCTTGTTGCATATTATGTGTAACGATCAGGATAGATACTTTCTCTTTTAATTCGATGATCAGTTTTTCGATTCCCTGTGTAGAGATAGGGTCAAGCGCAGAAGTTGGCTCATCAAACAGAAGCACCTCTGGCTCAACGGCAATAGCTCTAGCAATACAAAGACGTTGTTGCTGACCACCTGATAGACCATTTGCATCATCTTTTAGACGGTGGCTAGTCTCTTTCCAGATAGCGGCATCTTGAAGGGCTTTTTCAACACGATCTTGAAGTTCTGTCTTGTTTTTAATCCCTTTTAGACGCATACCATAAGCAACATTATCAAAGATACTCATCGGAAAGGCTGTTGGCTTTTGAAAGATCATACCGATTTGAGTACGAAGCTTGATCATGTCTTCTTTTTCTTGAAGAATATTACGTCCTTCGAACATAATCTCACCCTTATACGTATTTCCTGGATAAAGATCATGCATACGGTTAAACGAACGAAGAAGTGTCGTCTTACCACAGCCTGATGGTCCGATAAGTGCAGTTACCTTGTTCTTAGCAATAGGCATAGTGATGTTTTTAAGGTTAGGCTCGCTAACACCAGCATAGGTAAATTCAAAGTTATTAACCTGAAGTGCTTTTTCTTCTGGGATATCTATAATTGTTGCCATGATTATTTCTTCTTTCTTTTGATTAGTAAGACTCTACCAAGTATATTTAGAGTCAGGATAAACATTGATAAGATAAAGGCAGCTGCCCATCCTAATTTTTGCCAGTCATCATAAGGACTGGTTGCATAATTAAACATTGTTACTGTGAGTGAGGCGATAGGCTCACTAAGATCAGTGTTTAAGAAGTTATCATTAAATGATGTAAACAACAGTGGAGCAGTTTCACCTGAAACTCTAGCAACACCAAGTAAAACACCTGTAAGTATCCCTGTTTTTGCACCACGAATAACAACTTGTAAGATAACTTTATACTTGGGAGCACCAAGAGCAAAGGCAGCCTCTCTTAGGGTTGTAGGGACAAGCTGCAGCATATCATCCGTTGTACGCAAGATAATAGGTATCATAATAATTGTTAGCGCTGTTATACCAGCCCAACCGCTGAAGTTACCCATAGGAGCCACCACAACAGCATAAACAAATGAACCAATGACAATAGATGGGGCTGACATCATGATATCCGAGATATCACGAATAACATTGGCCAGCTTAGACTTAAGTCCACCATATTCACTAAGATAGGTTCCTGCTAAGATACCTAGGGGTACACCGATTAGTGTTGAAACACCAATAAGAAGTGCCTGACCGATAAGCGCATGCTTAAGACCTGACTCTTCATATCCTGGAGGCGCACCCTCGAAGATAAAGATATTCCAGTTAATAGCCTCAATACCATTCATAACCAAGATAGTAAGGATCCACAACAAGAACCCTATACCTATCATCGCTGAAAGAGTAGATAGACCCATAATAATCTTGTTCATCAAGATACGTTTTTCAGTATGTGTCATTTTCTACCTCTCTTTAAGAATGCAAATTTTGCAAATGAGATGATAGAAAATGAGATGATGAACAGTACCATTGCTAAGTAAAATAGACTTGAAAAGTATAGGTTCTCATCTGCTTCTGCAAATTCATTTGCCAATGCAACAGGGATAGAAGTTGCTGGGTCTGTGATAAGAGAAGGAATCTTATGGACATTACCCATAACAAAGGTAACTGCCATTGTTTCACCGATAGCACGACCAAGGGCTAAGATAGCTGCCCCAATAATTCCTGCCTTTGCGTAAGGAATAACAACATCTTTAATAACATCCCATTTTGTTCCACCAAGTGCATAGGCTGATTCTTTTAAGATATCGGGTGTTGTGTTCATCGCATCACGTGTAACTGCCGCCATAAATGGAAGTACCATTACCGCAAGTACGATACCCGCTGTGAGTAGACCGATACCGAGTCCTCCAAACATATCACGGATAATAGGTACAAAATAAAAAAGTCCCCACATACCGTAGATAACCGAAGGGATAGCAGCAAGAAGTTCGATTGAAACACCAACGGGAGTCTTCATTTTTGCTGGTGCGATTTCAGATAAGAAAATTGCTACACCAATAGCGAGAGGAACGGCTAGGAACATTGCCAAGGCTGTTGACATGATTGAACCCATGATGGCAGGAAAGGCACCAAATTTTTCAAGATTCGGAGCCCATTTACTATCGGTAAGAAAGTCAAAACCAAAAGCATCTATAGCGGGTTTGGCTTCTTGAAAAAGAACGCCAAAAATAGCACCTGTTACAAATAGGGTTAACAATGCAATAGAGAGTGTCGATAGGTGAAAAAACCTGTCTAGTATCTTATTCATTTTTCTTCTTTATATCTCTATTTTGATAGAGATAATTTTTGATTTTGGAATTTTAACTTCCTTAGATTACAGAAGGGTTACCTTTTCTTGTTTATCAAATTGGGTTTATCATGTTTAAATACTCTATGATATATAAATTGCTATACTTGCGTATTATTAAAGGAGTGGCAGAGTGCAGAATAACACTATTATCGATGCTATTACAAAACGTTCATCAAAACGTAAGTTTTTAAACAAGCCTGTGCCTAAGGATATTCAGCAGAAGATTCTAGAAGCCGCAGCGATGACACCATCGGGCGCAAATATGCAACCGTGGATTGTGTATGCTATTTCTAATAAAGAAGTATTAGACAAGATAGGAGATGACATTATCGCCCATATTGATGAGGGTGGTGATGTGGATCAATTTATACAGTACTACCCAATAAAGTGGAAAAATCCTTATAAACTTCGTCGTATGAAAACAGGTGCTGGATTATATGAACGCATGGGGGTAGAGAGAAAAGATAAAGATAAACGTCAAGAACTTTGGTACGATAATTATCGTTGGTTCGGTGCACAAACAGTTTTCTTTGTATGTACGGATAAGTCACTTATTGATGGAGCTGAAGGTGCATTAATCGACTGTGGCGCTTATATGCAAAATATCATGTTAGCGTCACAGGCTTATGGAATCGATAGCTGTCCTCAGGGTTCAACCACTGAATATGGAAAGATCATCGCTAAGACGTTAGAACTACCTGATAATCTTGCTCTTTTATATAGTGTTGTTTTAGGCTATGAAGACGACTCAGCCGTTCAAAACAGCTACCAGCCTGAACGTGTTCCAATGGATGAAATTGTTACATTCATTGATTAAGTAAGAAGTATTGAAAGAGGCTGTTTCTTTAGAAAACAGCTACCAGCCAGAACGAGTTTCAATGGAAGAGATCGTCACATTTATCGACTAAAAAGAGTTAGTGCTGTAAGGGTTTGATATCAAAGCCAAAGATTGAACCTTCATTTTCCTTGCTCTCAATGAAGAGTTCAGTATTGTGCAGTCTGAGTACATAAGTGACGATAGCAAGTCCTAGACCCATGGAATTGTCCCAAGTGTTTTTCTGTACGCGATAAAATTTGGAAGTAATTTTATCAAGCTCGGTTTCAGCAATTCCAAGCCCCTTGTCTTTTACCATTAGTTTATTATCTAGAATAGTTACTTCCACATCTTCTTGTGAATATTTCATAGCATTATCGATGAGGTTGATAATGACGGTTTCTATCATTGTCCTATCCGCATTAACCAGACACTTTTTCCCATGAAAATCAATTTTTCTGTCTTTATACTTTTTACTAAGATTCATGATGATGTCTTGGGAGAGTTCTTTAAGATCAAACTCTGTTCGAACAGGTTTTAGATCTTCATTCTCAAGTTTAACAGACAAAGACAGACGCTCTAGCATAGAAGTGATTTTTTTACTGTTTTGCATAATCTTTTCCAAGAAGCGTTGACGAATTTTAAGATTAGTATCTGGGTCATCAATAAGGGTTTCTGCATATCCTTGTATGGAAGCAACAGGGTTTTTAAATTCATGTCCAATGGCCGATAAAATATCATTTCTTTGTTTATTGATAAGTCTTAGTCTAGCAGTGTATTTACGTTTTTGTCTGTCTCGGTTATGAAGTTTTTTTGCCAAATTCTTAAGCACAACAGCGATATATAAAAACTCTGAGAAATATGCCGGTTTTATAATGGCCTTGTAATTTTTTTCCGAAACCTCACGCAAATAAGAAGTGATCTCTTGGATGTCGTGACGGATCTTTTTACTTAATTTATACACCACTAAAAGACCAATGATTAAGAAGACGGAAAAAACAGTAGCAAGACGAATCCAAAGGCTATAAAACTCTTCCATAACAGCTTTTAGTGTCACAGAGAGCCTAAAAAAGATAGGTTTATCCTGGTAATAGACCTTTTTAGCGACATACATTAAGTCACCCTCTAGCGTATTTGAATATCGTGTGATATACCCATATGGCTCAATTGCAGCTTGCATGATTTCTGCACGTCCCCGGTGGTTGTCCATCTTTGTTTTATCTTTGTTTGATTCGGCTAGAACAAGGCCTGTATCATCAATAAGTGTTACACGAAGTTGACTATGTTGATGTATGTTTTGTGCAAAAAGGTCTAGATCTTCTACATAAGGAAGTTGCATCTCAAGTAAAGAAATAGATTGTTCAAGTTGTTTTCTATTGTCTTCAATCGTTGTATTTTTAATACTGAGATAGGCGACTAAAGATGAGATGGCAAGCGTACCAATAAAGATGGCAAGAAAATTTAAAAAAAAAGTCTGATGCAGTTTTAGCATAGACTATAACCTACACCACGAACAGTTTTAATGTACTCTTTGTCTTTGTTAGGGTCTATTTTTTCTTTAAGACGGTTAATGGCTACATTGACAGTTTTATCTTGATAGATTTCATCTCCACCCCATACATTTTCAAGTAAAAAGTCTCTATCAAGTACAATGTTTTGATTTTTGATAAGGGTTGATAAAAGGTCGAATTCAAGTTTAGAAAGCTCAACAGGTTTGGTAGCAACGGTAACTTCTCGATTTTGAGGATTCATCAAGATATCCCGATAAGAGATCATCTCTTTATTAAAGTCACTTTTTGTGCGTTTAAGTACAGCTTTGATACGCATAGCCACTTCTTTTGGACTAAAAGGCTTGGTGATATAATCATCCGCACCACGATCAAAGCCTTCTTCTATATCACTCTCTTTATTTTTTGCAGAGAGATAGATAACAGGAGTTTGCATCCCTTCTTTACGAAGACTTTCTATAAACTCGCTTCCTTCAATGCCCGGAAGGTTTCTATCCATTAAAAGAAGATCGATGTGTTCTTCTTCTAAAAGTTGTTTAACACCTTTGGTATTTAAAAATCCAACTGTTTCATAACCTTCTTTTTGAAGGTTATACTCTAATAATTCGAGGATATCTTCTTCATCTTCTACGATGACAATAGATGCCTTGGACATAGTTCTTCCTTTGAGGTGTTAAACACGTATCTAATAGCTTTGGATCTCTCCACCTTCTTTAGAATATACCATCAGTTTAGCAATATTAATTGCATGGTCTGAAGCACGTTCTAGCTTACGAAGGGTACTTAGAACTTTTACATATTCTATAGAAAGTTCACCTTCTATAATTATACGTGAAAGAATCTCTTTTTCCAAGATAGAGTGTAAATCATCACATTTAGACTCTTCAACCATTACGGAACGATATAGATCAGTATAGTCACACTTGTCATGATTAGAAAAACATTCAGAGATCAGGTCTAGGGCATTGATAGAACTGGTGTGAAGTTTAATAATTGCATCATCGATACTATCAAAATTACAGTCACTTTCACAATGTGCTTTCATGCGTTTTGCGTATTTTTTAGCACCCTCACCAATACGTATAAGTTCATTGGTCATCTTTAAGTAGGCAATTAAAAGGCGTAGTTCTTGTGCCTCCGGACCAAATAGAGCAAAGGTCTTAACAATTTCATTATCAATTGAATTTGCTTCTTTTTGAATACTCTTAAGTATTCCCTTAACCTGATCAAAATCATCAATGTTCTTGCTCTTATAAGCATCTAGTGCCTTGGTATGTGCTTCAAGAACCTCACGAATGAGTTGAGCTAGCATCCCTTGGATTTCATTGATCTTGTTTTCATAGCGTGGAAGCATTGCTTTCCTTTAGTGTATATAGCATCTGCTAAGAACTATATATTAAGTTTTATAATTTTGCAATGATAATAGATGATTGTAACAAAAAGATTACAGAAACCTATTTTTTCGTAATCCTATTGTTATCTAAGTGCCCTACAATTTCGACAACAAAAAATTCGCAAGGACTATTAGATGAAAAAAATCGTACACGGTTTATTAATCGCAGCAGTTGCTACTTCAAGTTTGGTAGCAGGTAAAATCAGTG
>JBFFDB010000050.1:0-6889 GCA_041559595.1 Sulfurimonadaceae bacterium | reverse complement strand
TTTATGGTACACAAAGTGAGAATCTGAGTGGTGATGCTACTGATGACGGTGGACTCTTTGGTAAAGAATCAAGTTATGCTGAAGCAGGTTTTAGCTTAGGTGTAACAGCTGATCTTATGGAAAATGTTAAAGTTGGTGCAAAATACCAAATTATGTCTCAATTAGGTATGGATAACAGTATTGCTGATTCTTCTTGGTCAAATTCTTTTGAAAATGGTAGTGGCGCACTTGATACAGAAGAGTGGATGGCTGAAGCATGGGTAGAAGCTAAAATGGGTAATACAACAGCAAAAGTCGGTCGTCAAATTATTGAAACACCACTTGTTTTTACAGAAACATGGAGTGTTGATTATAATACATTTGAAGCAGGTGTACTTGTAAATGAAGATATCCCTGACACGACAATCGTTGGTGCATGGATTGGACAATCAAATGGTGCTGGTATTGATGCAAGCCCAACAGGAAACATTACTAACAAGGGCGGTAGATTTGATACTATTGGTGCAAATGGTGCTGGTGTTATTGGCGTAACCAACAACTCATTTAAACCATTAACAGCGCAAGCGTGGTACTACGATATTACAGACACAGCAGAAGCAATTTGGTTACAAGCTGATTATGAAGCCGATGGTTTTGTAGCCGGTGCTCAATACACTACTATTGATATGGAAGGCGCTGGAGCTGATGATTCTGCATATGCAGCTAAAATTGGTTATGTGATCCCAGATGTGGTGACATTAACAGCTGCTTATTCTTCAGTTGATGATGAAGGTACTCGAGGTGGTGTTTATAACTTTGCCACAGAGGGCCAATTTTCTGGTACAGCCTCGTCTCTATACACAGAGTTCTGGTGGTGGTTCCAAACATCAAGTGCTACAGGTGCTGACACATGGACTGTTTCTGCCGAAAGTACTGTAGCTGATACAGACCTTTTTTTAGGATACTATAGTTCAGATAGTGTTGACACCGAAGTTGATGAGATTGCATTTACTGCGAGTAAATCATTTGGTGCTTTAGACACATCACTTGCTGTTATTTATGATATGTTTGGTGATACAACAAATGATGAATTAACAACAATTCAACTGTACCTAACATATAACTTCTAGTTTTAGAATCTTCTTTTCATTCTCAGGGTGACTTGAGAATGAAACACTACCTTCACTAGCCTTTTGTGCAGAAGATATATACTTATAAGTCAGTCGTATTGTATTCCTTCTAGTGTATTCTTTTTAAATAGTTGGATAGGGTTTTTTCTAAGAGGTCACTGTCTATGGGTTTAGCCACGTGATCATTCATGCCAGCTTCTTTATAATGTTCGACATCTTCTTTCATCGCATTGGCTGTCAAAGCGATGATAGGGAGGTTTCTATTCTTATGCGTCGATGTTCGGATGTGCTTAGTTGCTTCTACACCATCTAGGACAGGCATATTTATGTCCATCAGAATTAGATCATAATCAGGATATAGTTCGAAAGCATCCACTGCTTGCTTCCCATCTTCAACCATAGTAAATGTAAGGTCCATATCTTCAAGTAAGATAGAGATAAGTAGCTGATTTGTCTTGTTGTCCTCAGCGACAAGGATATGTCCCTCAAGTTTGTACTCTTCATGTTCATCTTTTTTATCCTCGATGTATTCAATTTCGGGTGCATCGATAAAGAAGGAGAAAGTAGTGCCTTTTCCCAGTTCACTTTCAACTTGGATCTTACCATTTAAAAGCTCTATGAGCTTTTTGGAGATACTTAGACCCAAACCGGTACCCCCATAACTTCGTGTTGTAGAGAGTTCTGCCTGTTCAAAAGGATTGAAGATACGTAGTTGAGCTTCCTTTGAAATACCAATTCCCTCATCACTGACACATAAACGTAGTTTATTTCCATCACGACGTAAGCTAAGTGTAATATTAGAACCCTCAGCTGAGAACTTTATAGCATTGGAGATAAGATTGGAAAGAATTTGTTTAAGACGTAGTGGATCAGTATGTACATATTTACCTAGTTCTTCCGGGTATTTAAAGTGTAATGCAATCTGTTTTGCATCGGCAATAGAAGTGAAAAAATAGATAAGGTCGTGAAGATGTTGTGCCAGATTGAAGTCAATCACCTCTATTTGCATATTTCCATCTTCTATCTTACTTAGATCAAGGATGTCATTGATGACAACTTGTAGAGATTTTGAAGAAGTGTGGATGATATTAAGGTATTCAGACTTCTTAGGGTCTGTTTCATACTTTTGTAAAAGTTCGATAAAGCCCATAATACCATTGAGGGGAGTTCGTATCTCATGACTCATGTTAGCTAAAAACCTACTTTTTGCTTTATTTGAGTTCTCGGCACTTTCTTTGGCATGGGTAAGATTGATTTGCGTAAGTTTTAGTTGAGTGATATCTTGAACTGTACCCTGAGTTAGCAATGATTCACCTGTTTTGGAATAAATCGTTTCTCCACGTTCAACGACGTATTTAATCCTTCCATCATTCATCAGGAGACGGTGTTCAATATTGTACGGAGCTTTATCTTGAAGAGAATTTGTAAAAGCGAGGTTGACCATACTTACGTCATCAGGATGAATACTGTTTAAAAAACCTTCATAGGAGGGCTCAAACTGCAAGGGGTCTATCTCAAAGATAGCATAAATCTCATCCGACCAAAGAAGAGTATTGGTCTGTAGGTCCAAGGACCAACTTCCAATCTTTGCAATACGTTGGGCTTCTTTAAGTCTAGTTTGACTAATTTGAAGGTCTTCAGCGATAAGTTTACTCTTGGAGATGTCTTTTGCAACTCCTATGTATCCGATAATATCGTCTTTATTATCACGCACAGCAGTAACAGAAAGTAGAACAGGCTTATTTGTACCATCTTTAGTGACATAAGTCCATTCGTGCTCATTTGGAAGGCCGAGGTTTGTTTTTGCAACAAAGACCTCAAATCCAGGTTCGATCTTACATTTTAACTCTTTAGAAAATATCTCTGCACGTGCAACAACTTCTGACCCTAGATGAAAGACAGCCGGGCTTTGGATGTCAACGAGTTCTTCAGACGTATAGCCTAAAAACTTCTCAGCAGCCCTATTAAATCTTTTTATAGTTCCATTTTTATCGGTAACGACGAGAAGGTGATCGATATTATCAAAAATAGCATTGTTTAATATCTCTGTCTCATCTTGCATCACTTGCCTTCTAGTCGTATAGGATATGGTCATTTCTTCTGATTACTTTACTAGGCCTTTGCTTGTATATAAATAAAAGTTATTATAAAGCTGATCTTTCAAGATTAATGATATTTATAGGTACAGTCGCAGTTTATAGCGTGCTATCGCCCCATCTAAATACCATTATTTCTATAACGTTTAATAATGATTAGTCTTTGTGCAGTACTATTTTGGTATGGAAAATCAAAAATCAGAAATACCAGTGTTCCTAGGTCTAATACTCCTAGCATTCATTGGTAGACTTATCTTAGCACCTTAATCCTCTTTAGATTTGATTCTTATAAGAAAAAACTTGATGACTAAAAAGTCTAAAGTTATGTATGAGTAGAATGATCACTAAAAGAGTTTTAACTCGTTCATAATAGTATCAATCCCTAGACCAGGTTTATCATTCAAGTGTATGAAGTCTTCACTTAAGTGAAACGGCTCCAGTAAGGGATGATCTTCAAGATACAGTGGAGAGTCCAAGTCAGCCATAGAGATATTGTCTTGAGAGAGTCCAAAATGCGCTGCAGCCAATAAGCTAATTGGCCCTTCAAGCATAGACCCTATCATACATTCTTTAGCGTATTTCTTTGCAAGACGGGCAATAGCTATTGCCTCATAAATCCCTCCGCACTTCATCAACTTAATATTAAGCATATCAGAAGCTTCGTCTTCTAAAAGCCTCTTTGCATCACCAGCATCGAAGATTGACTCATCTGCTAGAACGGGAACTAGACCTTTGTCTTTTAGTGCCTTCATTGATGTGATATCTTTCGCATCAAAGGGCTGTTCTATGCACTCTATGTTTTTTAGATTGATGGATGAAAGCATGCGAAGACAACCTTGCAGGTCTAGGGACTGATTTGGATCAAGACGCAAGGTGTGTTTACTTTCAAGTTGAGTGTTAATAGCCTTTAGTCTTTGTATGTTCTTGTCTATATCCTTATCAAGTTTTATCTTTAAAACATTAAAGCCTTGTGCTAATGCTTCTTTTGTATCTTTTTTCATCTGTTCTGGTTCATTTACGGAGATAGTAAGGTCTGTTTGCAAACGTGAGTGATACGACCCAAGATAAGCATGAAGACTTTTATTCGTCTGTTTGGCAAGTAGGTCATACAAGGCTATATCAACACAGGCCTTTGTTTCAGTACTGACATTTAAGGCATAGAGCTTTGTGAAGATTGTTGTTGTATCTATACTTTGCTGGAGCAAAAAAGGAAAAACTGTCTCTTGAAGTTCTTCTATAACCTTCTTGTTTGTAACTCCGGTGATGGCTGTTACTGCGCAGGCTTCACCATATCCTACTCGTTCTGTATCTGTATGTATCTTAATGATGATGCCATTTACACACTCTACGCGTCTTAAAGCTGTTATGAAAGGCTTTTTTAGCTTGATACTAAGCTCTGCCATCTCGCAGGCAGTTATTATCATACAAGCCATCCTAGGACTTCACTTAAAAACAGAGCGACAAAGGTTCCAATGATATATCCTATGGTTGCCATTAACACACCAATACCTACTAAGCTTTGTGCGTAAGCAGCGCAGAGTATAGGAGCAGAGGCAATACCACCGATATTAGCCAACGATGCGACAGAGATACTAAAGAGATCAAGTCTAAAAAGTTTTGCAAAGATAAGCATGAGCAGAGCATGAACAAAGAGGATACTGATACCTAGACCCAAATAAAATAGTAGACTCATATCAAAATGGATGTTAGCACGTGAGGCAATTAAGGCAATAAGTAGGTAGAGCATAGCGTTGGCAGTGGCTTGCAGACCTCTTATCTTTGAGAGTGGTGAAAAAGAGAATGCAATGCCTGCAAGCGTAGCCAGAATAATAGACCAGCTTGTGGCAGAACCAATGAACTTGGATAAAGAAATCCCTAGAACCTGAGAGAGCGCCGAAACAAGAAGAGCAGACGATATTAATAAGATATACCCTTTTGTAGAAAAGTGAAGGGCACATCTGTTTTCTAAGGGAATGTCTTCTATAGGATTAGATGCCTTTGTAAAAGTATTAAAAGAAGAGGCATAAGGAACAAGAAGAAGTAAGAGCATCACCCACAGGCTGTAATCAACTGAGTCAATAAGCATGATGATACCGATATCTTCTTCACTACTTTGTACAACAGAAGAAAGAGCAAGCATATTAGCTGTTCCTCCCATCCATGAACCCGCAAGCGGAGCTAAGATAGAGATGTCTGAAGATGCAAGATTAAAGACGACAAAAACTAAGACAAAGGCAATGAAAAGACTTGATGTTGCCAAGAAAAAAGTCAAGAGCATTTTTGGGCCTAGCTTCAGCAGTGCAGTGATTTTGTTAGGTAGCAACATTAAAAAAAGCATGGCAGGTAAGAGATTGCTTTTTAATATCTTGTACTCTTGTGTTATGCGCTCGTTATTTTCAAACAAGCCCCATGAACTTAATATCATGACAGACATGTACAGCAGTACAATAGAAGGAATGTATTGTAAAAAAGTATATTCTTTTTTAGATAGATACAAAGCCACAGCAGCAAATAAGCCTAAACAAAGCAGATAGAGTAGGGGATGTGAAATCACGGACTTCCTTTAAGTAGAGGAAAGTGCTTACGTAATTTGAACATAAACTCTTCTCCTGGGTCATATTTTATCGTTCTGTAGTCTTTATCATTTTCAAGCCAAAGCTCATGGTCTGTAAAGTTAGTGTACTCATCATGTCCGATTAGGTACTCTATTGTTTTATACTTGTTTTGAAGGTACTTTATTAGCTTTAGATTTGAAGCTAACTGAGCTGAGGTAAGATCATCCTTGTTTCCTTTGCCTCCCACATTTTCTATCCCGATAGAACTATAGTTTAACCCTATAATATGCCTTGCCATAAAGGTCTCAGGCATAAGTCTGTAGATTCTACCCTCTCTATCAATTAGGAAGTGCGCAGATACATTTAAGGCAGAGGCCTTTTGTATATCTGTTCTATCAGATGATAGCCTGTGGCTAAAGAAGCGATTGAATGACGCCTCAAAGCCATTGATCGCTGTCCAATGGATGACAATAATATGTGGTTCTATCTGTATGTTTGTAACATCTAGACCATAGTGATGGAGTATATACTCTTGACTTAGCTTTATACGTTCCTCATTAAAGATGATTGGTCTGTCAATGATAGTTATCTGTGCATATAATGAACACGACAAGAAGAAAAATACAAGTGTTTTAATATATTAGCCTTTAATAACAATTTTAGAGATTTCACTCGGAGCAAGAACACGAATAGGCGGTCCCCAATAGCCAGCACCACGACTGACAAAGATCTGCTGCTGAGCAGTATGTTGATAAAGACCTGCCAGGTAGGGCTGACCCATCATCACAAGAAGTCCAAAAGGAAAGATCTGTCCACCATGTGTATGTCCGCTTAGCATAAGATCACAAGGCCTGTTTACTAGTCTTTGTATTGATTTGGGTTGATGTGCAAGGACGATACTCGAAATGTTCTCATTGATGCCTGTGTAGGCTTTGGCTATATCCATAGGGAATTCACCTATACGCTCACCAATGATATCACTAAGACCAATAAGGTTAAAACTGACATTCTCTGTTTTAATGTTGATGTTTTCATTGACTAAAACAGTGATTCCTAGACTTTTGATATAGTTAATAGCCTCTGTCACACCATGAAAATATTCATGATTTCCTAAGATGAAGTAGCAGGG
>JBFFDB010000049.1:0-6913 GCA_041559595.1 Sulfurimonadaceae bacterium | reverse complement strand
GGTGCCTTTGTAAGAGCTTTTTAATGGGGCCATTATACTGGAGTTTGACTTGCAATAAGGTTGTGTTGATAAATTACATTCGACTGTAGAGTCTTGGCTATAGTGAGCTTAAGTCTTTGACTAAACTCCTTTTGTATCTTCTTTCCATGAAGCGGGCAAATCACACCCCGCTGCACCCATGATCATTCCTACTATCATCGCTCTAGCTGCACTGTCACCACCGGCTTTCGCATTGGCTATCATGGCCTCTTTATAGTCATCATAAGTGCATAAAAGATGAATCGCTCCCTCAAATCCACCCTCAACACTGCACGCAGGTCCGAAGTGACGTATAGCAGCCACACTGTCTTGGTCTTTTGAAGCTGTGGCCACCTCAAAGGCAGTTTTGAGTTCAGCATCAAGTATTTGCGTATTTAAGGCAATTGTTATACTCTGGCCTTGGCTGACATCATATAAAACTGAGCCAAAGAACTCAGCCGCTTTGAGTACAAGTGGACTGTTGTGGGTAAAAGCGACAAAGTCATGTACGTGCGATAAAAATTCAGACTTTATGGAAGATACAAGTAGAAGAGGAGAAATACGACCGATGATAGAAAGGTCATGTGACGAAGAACCTGTATTTGCATGTGGATTTTCCTTCAATGCTTCGAGCGTTTCACGACTTGAACCGTCTACATAACCTGTATACATTTGCATATTATCATGCCATAAGCGAACATAGTTTTGAAGGTTGAAATGGTTATTCTCTTGAATAAACTCTAAAAGCCATTTGGTGTGATCGCCATAGTGGGTGAAGTCACCCTTTTCTTTTCCCTTATGCCACATGGCTTGAGGACTATTAAGTTCATTCCAATTAACATCTAGACTTTTCAACTGTGCTTCATCATATACCCAGTGTGCACCCAAAGCATAAGCATCTGCGACTAAAGAGGCTTCTATGGCTTGATTGATAATATCTCTGTTCATATGTACTCCTATTTTTAAAAATTATAGTTTATAAAGCTAAAGACTAACGCTCTTGATCGAGTTAGTAATGATTATTGAGGTGGACAGACAAAGTAACGCATATTAATATCTTTTAGTGTCTCACTCCAGCCTATATGATAATTTCCATTAACACGAGTATAGTTTTGTCCAAAATAATGTTTAAAGACCTTGGAAACATCTTTTTTTGTTACCGCCATCCAGATAAAGCCTATCTCTTTGAGTGCATGGACCTCTTTGCGTGAACGAATCACCTCACGTAACTCAAACTCTACCTTGCAGATATCCTCATCATTGTCAAAGATACTAAAGTCAAAAGAAGCATGAATATGTTCGACTTCTTGTATCTTTTTCCAATAATCAGTAGGGCGCTTTGGCACATAGTGTATTGTGGTTGTTGGTTCTTGCTTTAAAGCGAGTAGCGTGGCATGTTTAAGAGATGACGGTGCATTGTCTAAAAGAAGCTTAAAGGTCTCATCATCATAAGAAGTGAGGGTGTGACCTTCCTCGTCAAAGAGATCATGTTCTTGAAAAAATGCTGCATCGTCTTTATTTTTAAACTTTGCAAGTGAGTGAACAACTGCAATAGGGTAGTCAGGTTTCCACATAATATCTGAGTGTAGAAGGTTAGGGATAAAGTCTTGCTCAAAGGACTTGCTAATTCCTATAATAGATGAGATGTTTTTGATGAGATTATTCATTGATTACCTTTAAATTAGCGCCATTATAACCCTAAGTCAATTAGCTACCCTTATATACAGTTTCTTGCACTATAATTTCAGTAATATATTATAAAAAGGAAGTGCTTATGTGCGACTTCAACAACCTAGACGAGAGTGAAAAAGAGAAATACCATACAATGTTAAACGAGTGTGCGCAAAACTTTGGTGGGGTGAACTTTTTTCTTCAACTTTTAGAAGGTATACGCAAACACAAACCACATCCCCTGACAGCTAAGCATAGTGAGTTTAAGTTTTCTCGTGGAAATATCAGATGGGAAAAGGTTATCTTTAAAGATAAGTTGAACTTACTTTTAAAGGTACGTGTGAATGAGAGTAAAAATGGGAATCTGCTTCCAGCCAAAGACGATAAGTCGTATAAAAATGTAATGAACCTTATTCGTACACTTAACCCGATAGAATTTACAGTAACGCCTAAAAATGAAAAAGATGGCGAAGGGTTTACATTCAAGCCTTTTGATATTATAGATGATGAAACAACCCGTCTAAACCCTATCTTTGATGCTATGTTCTTTTGTTCAGTTGATACCATTAAAAAAATTCTAGCGTATACGGTTAAATAGTCTTATGCTAGATGGACGTCAGCGAAAAAACATTAAGTCAGGCATGTCTGTGGCGATTGTACTGAAACAAGACCAAGATACAGGTCGTCTAACCGATGGCATCGTGAGAGATGTTCTTACTAATTCAGCAACGCATCCCCACGGTATTAAAGTACGTCTTATGAGCAGAGAAGTAGGACGAGTTAAAGAGATCTATTAATTTAGAATCTTTGCAGTATGCCTTTGAAAGTTGAAGAGGACTTTTAAAAAAAAAGTATAGCTGTGTTAAGTCAAAATGAAAACAGTTGATAGTGACATGTTTTATAGAACCGAAGAATACCATTCAGAGATATTTTATAGTTGATTTGTTTTATGTATATGTGTTGTAGGGAGTTTTAAAAAGAAGTATGTAGGCCGAGGCCTACAAAAGGGTAACTTATAGAGCTGTTACGTTTTCTGCTTGTGGGCCTTTTTGACCTTCACCAACTTCGAAAGTCACTTTCTGACCATCTGCAAGAGAAACACGGCCAACACCAGTGCTATTTACTTGACGGAAGTGTACGAATACATCAGCTCCACCATTGTCTTGTTGAATAAATCCGTAACCTTTTTCGTCGTTGAACCATTTAACAGTTCCGTTTTGTAATTCTGCCATGAGAATTCCTTTAGTATAAAAATACACTTTATAAAAAGTGGAATCAAAATCGGGGAGTCTTCGGTTTAGCAGATTTTACTCGTAACATACCCAAGATGAACTCTTGCCTCATCTTTCATCAAGGTCATTATAACAGTTTTTAATACAATTTACAACAAGATAAGAAGAAATTTGATATAAAAGGATGAATTTAATAGAAGTTTTTTTATGAAAACTTTCAAAAGTACCTAAAATAGGCGTTTATCGTTCTATCAGAAGATAGTGCCTTTTTTCAGTTTTTATGATCTTTATATGCTCTGCATCTTGAATTTCATCATAAACACGCTCTCCTTTAAAGAAAAGAAGTAGTGTTCCTTTAACAATAAATGGTTTTGCAAAGTCCATTAAGGTTTGTGTTTCTGTTACAGCGCGTGAGGTGATGAAGTCATAAGGGATAGGTGGAACTTGTTCAATTCGCTTATTTAAGACCTCTACATTGTCTAAACCAAGGTCAGCTTTTATGAACTGTAAAAAACCCGCACGTTTTGTCAAAGGTTCAACAAGCGTAAACTTTGTAGAGCGCAGTGCCATCGCAAGGATAAGTCCAGGAAAACCTGCTCCTGTCCCAATGTCTAGGGCATTGTTGATTTGAGGTAAAAAAGAGACAGGAAAGACGGAATCGTAAACATGCTCTGCAACCTCTGCCTTGGTTGTTGCACCGGTTAGATTATGGATCTTATTCCACTTTAAAAGATGCTCCGTATAGCGTTCTACATGCTCATAAAAGGTGTCAGGAAGAACAATCTTGTCAGATTCAAGTTGGGCTTTTAAGTTCATAAGTCTCTTTTCTTTAAATATTCGCAATTATAACCTAAGTACTTTAGATACAAAAGTTGATTTTATAAAATAAGCTATAATTTCTCATCTTTATAAACGAGACAATAATGAAACTTTTTTTCAAAAAAACCGGCTATCTAGCTTTTATGCTTTTTCTTATCTCTCTTATCTCTTTTGGGGCTATTCATGCGGCACCAAATAGTTTCTTTTCTGCTGGTGAATTAAATCCAAACATGACAGCCGAAGTCTTAGAACATCTAAAAGCTGTATATGGGCTTGATAAACCGCTTCATATTCAATACTTAGACTGGATGATGAATCTTCTTAGCCTTGACTTTGGAGTCTCTTTTGTTAGTGGTCAAAATGTGATTGACATGGTCAATGACCGTATAGGTATCACGCTTATCATGAATATTGTCTCAATGTTCTTTGTTTTTATCATTTCAATTTATCTTGGGATTATTGCTGCGATGCGTAGTGGTGGAGTTGTTGACACCTTAATCAAACAGCTTTCACTTTTCTCGTTTTCTATGCCTTCTTTTTATCTAGCTTTGCTCATGATACTTGGACTCTCAGTGAATTTGGAATGGTTTCCGATATCAGGCTTGCACTCTATTGAGCCTAAAGAAGGGATGGCTTATTATTCAGACATGGCCTGGCATCTGTTTTTACCTATCTTTGTAATGGTCTTTGTTTCACTGGGTTCGATGATAGTTTATGTGCGTTCACTCGTAACAGAGATATTAAAAAGTGATTACTACTTCTTTGCCAAAGCAAGAGGACTGAGTGATACTAAGCTTCTTCGTTACTATGTCTTGCCAAATCTAATGCCCCCGATTATTACGCTTCTGGGACTTTCTCTTCCAGGGCTTATCGGTGGTTCTGTTATCTTAGAATCAATCTTTGGTATTGAAGGAATGGGACAGCTTTTTTATATGTCAGCACTCAGTCGTGACTATCCTGTTATCATGGGAATTTTAATGGTAACTGCATTTCTAACCCTTCTAGGAAACATGCTTTCAGACTTAATCCTACTAAAGCTAAACCCATACTTCAAACGTGGGTAGTTTTTAGTTTACTATCATTATCCCAAACAGTATACTAATCCATATAATAGCGCCAAAAATCATGGGCTTTTTGTAGCTTGGATTTGTTTTATAAGCTTCCTTGAAAACCTTATACTTTACTAGCTTATATTTTGTGTTCAATATTACAATTGCTTTTAATATAAGTATGCCTGTCAAATAACACAAAAATAAAAAAACTGTATCAAAAAACAATTGGATTCCAATAAGTATAAAAAATAAAATTATGAATGGTGTAATTGAGAAGTCCAGTTTTTCCTTTAGAAGTCTTATATAGTATGAAAAAAAGAATATCAGAAAAAAGTAAAAAGAAGGAGAGGAAGTGAAAATAAATAATTAACTAGAAAGTGTTCGACAAAAACAACCTAAGAGAACCAAAGGTTCGAGAGCTCGCTGCTGAAGCGAATCCAGTGTTAACATAAGAGTGAGGCTTTTGCCTCTCTCTGTCTATTTGAACAATGCCTCAAGAGAATCAATTCCCTCTTTCTCTTCTTCAATCTCTCCAGACTCAGTAGTAACCGTGCCCTCTTGTTCTTGAAGCTCGATAGCATAACCCGTAAGCATTGAAGCAAGACGGATATTAATACCACTTTTACCAATTGCTTTTGATTTTTGATCAGCTGGAAGGATAACGGTTGCTTTTTTATCTTCACCTTCTGCTGTGTCTTGAATCACAACAGATGAGATGATAGCTGGACTCATCGCACGTGAGATGAACAGTTCTGGAACATTTGTGTATTCAATACAATCAATGTTTTCACCATTTAACTCTTCACTTACTGCATTGATACGTACACCCTTAACACCTACAGTTGCACCAACTGGGTCAATCTTTGGGTGTGTTGAATAAAGAGCGATTTTTGCACGTTCTCCAGGGATACGAGCTGAGTGCTCAATGATCACTGACTCATCATTTATCTCAGGTACTTCAAGTGCTAACAGTTCTTCTAAAAATTTTGGACTTGTACGTGAAAGTTCAGTGATCATACCTTCGTTCTTATCCACAGTAACACGACGAACAACAGCTTTTAGCATATCGCCTGGTTTGAAGACCTCACCCTTAATACGGCTCTTCATCGGCAGCACAGCACGGATTTCATCTAGTTCGATAAAGGTATTGTTAGCAGAGTCAACACGCGTTACACGCCCTGAAATAATTGTTCCTACCTTGCTTTTAAACTTGTTATATAGCTCATCTTCAACAAGACGTTGAATATGGAATTCCATTTCTCTATGGAGTTGCCCAGCAGCGGTACGACCATAATCTTCAAGCTTGTGTTCATACTGAAGTTGATCATCGACTTCAACGTCTTCATCTAACTCTTTTGCTTCAGTTAAAGAGATAAACGCATCAGCTAGTTCACCTTTTAATTCTTCAGCGTCATCAGGAACAACCTTAATAATTTGAAAGATAGAAGCCGCACGTGTGTCTTCATTAATCTCAACTTCATAATCAAAATGATCTGAGATAACACGCTTTGCCGTTTGTATAAAAGCTGTTTTCAATGCTTCTTTTACTTTTTCAGGTGCTAAACCTTTTTCATGTGCAATTGATTCAATAATATCTACAATTTTTTCCATAATTTTATCCTTTTAAGATTGCTAACATTGATAAGTTTGTGGGTTAATCGATTCACCCGTCTAAGCTCCATATATAAGGGCCTTGGTAAATCTTATCAAAAGAGAATGAGATTATACTGAAATTAGACTTAATACGTACTTTAGTAATAAAAAGTTATAATCGCGGTATAAATAAAACTCACAATGAGGGAACACCAATGGAATTAAAATTAGTACGTTCAGATATCAACAGCAAACCGAAGAAGACAGACTTAGCAAAAGTTGAAGCGATGGTAGAAAAAACTGGTTCAGCGATCATCTATTTTGACAGAGACAATTCTCACAAAGACCTTATTGCTCTAGGTGAACATTTTGAAAACAGTGAAAAAAGTTTCTATATGAGAGAAATCCGTTATGGTTTAAACGATAATGTGAAGTAATAGGAGAATTAATCATGACAACAACCACTCCCACCGAGAATAATCGTTTACAAGCTGTCATGTCAGGTAAAGGATTCACGTTGATAGAACT
>JBFFDB010000048.1:0-7119 GCA_041559595.1 Sulfurimonadaceae bacterium | reverse complement strand
TCAAGAAAAAAGCCTGTGATAGCAAGTATGAACAGAAGTACTCCAGCTGTAAGACCAGAGTATTTGTGGAGTTTAAAGAGTTTTACCATCTATATTCAAGCCCTGCAAAGAATTGACGTGGATCACCTGGAGTATAAGCCTCACCCCATCCTAGTGTTGCTGAAGTGGCATACTTCTTATCTGTAATATTTGTAACTTTTCCAAAAACAGAAAGTTCATCAGAATAGCGATAATCTGCTTTTAGATGACCGATGCTATAGCCATTATACTTTTTAGTATTGGCATTATCCATCCAGTATGAACCAACATATTGAACTTCACCCATCATTGTTAGACCTTTAATATTTGCAGGAGAGTAGATTAAACGACCATTAGCAGTTGTATTAGGTGCTTCTGCCATCTCGTTACTACCATATGTTGTGTCATTGTCAAATGAGTGTTTTGAATAGCTATAAGCTACCTTTGCTCCTAGTTCTTCATTCATCTGAGCAAAAGCAGTGATTTCAATACCACGGTGTGAACTACTGCCACCATTTGTATAATAATCAACAGTCGTACCGCTGTATTTTGTTATGGTGTCATCAATTGTCATAAAGTAAGTAGATACTTCTACATAACTCTTATCAAATGCTTTTTTAATACCAACTTCGTAAGTATTTGATGTTTCTGAATCAATATTTACTGTTGATGCAGCAGCTTTACGCGAATACAAAGTTGTTGCTTGTGGAACGCGGAAGCCATTTGCATAACGTGCATATAGGTTTAGACCATCTTCTGGTGCATAGTTTAATGCTAGTTTAGGGCTAAGGTGGTCAAAGTCATTAGTCTGACTTTCAGGACGATAGTAAACACCAGAAGCATCAGTAGTATTGCCTGCAAGGTTATTTGTATAGTCATAACGATTATAGTCATAACGTAAACCAGCACTTAGCATTACTTTCTTGCCAAGGTTAATATCTGTATGTAGATATGGTGCAAGTGCAAGATAGTTGATGTCATAATCAAAGATGGCTCCTTTAGTATAGTTAATTGTTACTGGTGGCCATCCTGAAGTTATAGAAGTGTCAAAATCTTGGTTATATTCAAGACCTGAGTTTGTATATTCACCATCAACACCAAAGATAAAACGTCCCCAAGATTTTTCAAGTGTATTCTTTTGTAAAAGACCAAATGTTTTTTGCGCACTATCACTGCTTGGAAGATTCTTTTCCCATGTTGCTACATAACGATTACGGTTGTAACGGATGTACGGTGTAGTTGTTACTTCTAAATCATCAAAAGAGTAGTTGCTCCATTCAACGGCTAAACGTGCATAGTCAAATTTACGTGCTATATCTGTTTGTGTCATTGCAGTAAAGTAAGAATCACCAGCTGTTGCAGCCGCGGTATTTCCGTTTTCTATGTCAGCTATATCAGAAAAGCTATCTGCTTGGTCAGCATCTGTTTTAGAACCTGTCATAATAATTTTAAAGGTATTCTCATCATCTAAAGTATAGTCATAACGGAAATTACCTTCAAAGCGGTCATACTCAGATTCTTGACGCCATCCACTGCTACGTGAATAACCAACATTTGCACGATAAGCATTTTTTTCATCAAGAGTGTCACTTGATTCAATATTACCTGAAGCAAATCCATGACTTCCCGCTGTTACACAAACACTACTTTCACGCTCTTTTGAAGGTGCTTTTGCAGACTTTACATTAACAACAGCGGCAACGGCATCTGAACCATATAGAGCAGTACCTGCACCTTTTAGTACTTCAACTGAAGATGCTGATCCAAATGTTGTATAAGCTAATGCATTATGGTTAAAAAATCCAGAAGACTGAACTGGAATATCATCTTGCATAAAAAGGTAATACGCTTGTGTTGTTGATGGCATACGGATAGAAGTCTTATGTCCAATGACTGATGTCGTTTGCTCGATGCGAACACCTGACATAGAGTTCAAAAGATCTTTTTGAAAGATAACCTGATCTACATTAATCTCTTTTTCTTCTTTTGTTGAGATACTTAAGGACTGCTCTGATACTTTTTCAGCAGAACGTGTACCTGTAACACTTACGGGTTCAAGATTAATTACTTCGGCAAAACTATTGACTACACACAGTGCAGCGATTAGACTTATTTTAATTCCATTCATTTATAACACCTAAAACATATTTTGAAGAAGTGTATAAGTTTTTTGTTACAAAAGTGTTAATTATTAATTTTAAGGTTTAAGAAAGTTTAAATAGAAGAAAAAATGGATGAAAAAGTATCATCAGGACGGGGAGTCCTGACTTTGCGGCTTATTCTCAGGGAGTCGCTCTCGCGAAAAAAAAGATATGTTTTTAGAGGAGTCAATGCCCTTTATAAAATGCTTCAATGAGCAGGTTTTCAACGTCTGAAACAAGGTCTACATCTTCTATCTCTATAACCATCTTTCTAAACAAGTGAATAAAAAGCCCTCACCACTCGAGAACTTGTATTGCATCGCAATCTGCACTGATAGTAAAAAAGTATTACAGAGTATCTTTTTTGTACTCACCCGATCTGTTATTCCTACTCTCAAGCGTCAATGCACTCAACTGTTTTCTAGAGTGTGCTTGCATGAGTAAGTCAAGACCAAAAGCCATAAAAAGTAATTTAATCATGGGCTTCCTTTATCTACGGTATTAGTACGTACAAAACAATGTTAACGCTAATAAAATAAAAGTTGTATTAATACTTTTATGTAGATATTTTTATTATAGATAGAGGAGAAAACGGAAGTTGCATTTCGTTATATACTTTGGTATACTACGATTTATGAAAACAAGACTCTTTAAATATTTTTTTATATTCTTATACCTGTGTGGAGTGCTTAGTGCAGGGGAGATAAGAATTGCAGTTGCTGCTAATGTAAGCTATGCGATAGAGGAGTTAAAAACTTCTTTTTCTACGCAGCACCCCGATATAAAGGTCAATGTTGTTCTTGGAAGCAGCGGGAAACTTACTGCTCAGATAAAAAATGGCGCACCTTATGGGCTTTTTATGTCAGCCAATATGAAATACCCTCAGGCCTTATACGAAGAAGGCCTGGCCTTAGAAAAACCTCATGTCTATACAAAGGGTGCTTTAGCCTGTCTGAGTGTTAAGAAGCAAGACTTTTCACAAGGAGTTAGACTATTAAAAGATAAGGCCATTCAAAAGATTTCGATAGCCAATCCAAAGACGGCCCCTTATGGAAAAGCAAGTGTGGAGGCGATTAAAAATGCAGGGATCTATGATGAGGTAAAGGCAAAACTAGTCTATGCAGAGTCAATCTCTCAAGCTGTTTCATATACTCTAATCGCAACTCAAGTTGGTCTTATAGCAAAGTCATCACTGTTCAGTTCTAAAATGATTCAGTACAAAGAAGGGACACATTGGTTTTCAGTCAACTCAGAGCTTTATACTCCAATTGAACAAGGCATAGTAAGGCTGAAGTATGCAAAAGGCAAGCCAGAGTATAAGGCCTTTTATGACTTTATCTTAAGTCCTACAGCCCAGTCTATCTTTGAAAAATATGGATACCTAAATATATGAATCATATCCCAGCAGTTATCACTGATATCAAAAGTGTAGATAGTATTAATCTCGTTAGCTTTGAGGTGGAGGGAGAACAGCTTCGTATGATCTCTTTAGAACTTCCAAGTACACTTTGTATCGGTTCAAAAGTTGTCTTAGGCGCTAAGGCAAGTCATATTGCTATTGCAAAAGAGTTAAACAATGAGATCAGTATCTCAAACCAGCTCAGAGTCGTCATAGAGAGTATACAGCATGGCGAGCTACTATGCAGTATCAAGTTCAGCGTTGCCGGTAGTTTACTTGAGAGTATTATTACTAAAGAGTCAGCGCTTCGTATGGGACTGAAAGAAGGTAAATCTATCGTGGCCCTTATCAAGTCAAGTGAACTCTCCATAGTGGAGGTCTTATAATGGATGCCTTAGACTTTACTCCGTTTATGCTTTCCTTTAAGCTAGCAGCTATCACAACGCTGATTCTATTTATCATCGCAGTTCCTATCTCATGGTGGCTGTCTCAAACACGGTGTAAATGCAAGGCTTTTATTGAAGCACTTGTATCGCTTCCTATTGTACTGCCTCCTTCGGTTATCGGTTTTTACATCTTGTTTATGCTCTCATATAACTCCCCTATAGGTACTTTTTTTGAAGAGACCTTTGGGATACGCTTGGTGTTTAACTTTACCGGTTTAGTGATAGCAAGTTGTTTTTACTCTTTTCCTTTTATGGTGCAACCTTTACAAGCTGGGTTTGAAGCTCTGAACAAGAATATGCTGGAAGCTTCTTATATGTGTGGAAAGAGTAAGTTACAAACCCTTATTTATATCGCCCTTCCGAACATCAAACCAGCCCTTTTAACTGCAATCATAGTAACTTTTGCGCATACCATTGGTGAGTTCGGTGTTGTCCTTATGGTGGGTGGATCAATTCCAGGTGAGACGAAGGTGGCTTCTGTTGCGATTTATGAGGCAGTTGAGATTATGGACTACACTCAAGCTCATATATACAGTGTAATCATGTTGCTAATGAGCTTTAGCGTACTCTTTGGTGTGTATCTTTTTAACCAAAAATATAAGAAAAAACTAGGTGTCTCATAGTGATTAATATAAACATACATAAGCAGCTTTTAGGCAGTTTTGGAAAGATGGATTTAGATGTAGACTTAAGCATTGAAGAACACTCTTTTATTGCATTGACAGGAGTGAGCGGAAGTGGAAAGACAAGCCTTCTTCGTATCTTGGCTGGACTTGAAAAAGCAGATGGAAAAATCAGTGTTAATGATGAGCCTTGGCAAGATAATAATTTTGTCTTACCACCTCAACAACGTGGTATTGGTTTTGTATTTCAAGATTATGCTCTTTTTGAAAACATGAGTATTGAAAAGAATCTTTTGTATGTGAACAGAGATAAGGCCTTGGCAAAAAAGCTGTTAGAGATGACAGAGTTGTACGAACTTAAAGACCGACTTCCTTCAACGCTCAGTGGCGGCCAAAAGCAAAGAGTGTCACTGTGCCGAGCCTTGATGAACAGACCGAAGCTCTTGCTCATGGATGAACCCCTTTCTGCTCTTGACCCTCACATGCGAACAAAACTCCAGCATGATATATTGGCTTTGCATAAAGAGTTTAAGACCACAACGATTATGGTTTCACATGATCCAAGTGAGGCTTATCGTTTGGCGGATAGAGTTATTGTACTAGAACAAGGCAAAGTGATTCAAAATGCTAGTCCTAAAGAGGTCTTCTTAAAAACACAAGGAAGTCAAAAGTTCTCGCTAAGAGGTGAGTTGCTCGATATTATCAAGGCAGATATTATTCATATAGCTATTGTGGCGATAGGACAGCAGATCGTTGAGGTTGTACTAGATGAGTCTGAAGCCAAAACTCTACACATTGGTCAAAGTGTTTCTGTAAATACGAAGGCTTTCTCTCCGTCTTTAGCTTAGATGGATAAAACGTAGTAAGCACCTCGTCCTTTACCTTTACTCTTAAGCAGATGCTTATTCTTCATGTCTTTAAGATCACGTGCAGATGTGGGTTTTGATATAGTGTTCTCACGTGCATACGTCCCTGTTTTAATGATGGTATTTGTATCAAGCGGATAGGCATTAAGCAAACGGTAAAGTGCAGCAAGCTGTCGAGAGTTAAGCGGTGTGTTTTGTAGCTTCTCTTTGTAGTCCATTTTCTTTTTAAATGTTTGGACTCGTAATAAGGATTTTTCTACGGCATGATGAAGTGCTTCTAGATACCATTGTATCCATGCAGAAATATCCATATCAGTTTGAAGGCAGACAGAGTCTAGGATTCCATAAAAACTGCTTTTCATCTCATTCATCTCAAAAGCAAGACTAAAGAGCTCGGTGGGTATTTGAGTAGAAGCCGATAAAACATAATCACTTATATCTCGTGCAAGACGACGATTTCCATCATTAAAAGGATGAATAAGTAAAAACCACAAATGGACAATCGCTGATTTGATAACAGGGTCAGTGTCTAGTTCTGTGTTTATCCAGAGTAAGAGTCGAGTCATCTCTAGTTCTATATTTTTAGCAGGGGGTGCAATGTAATGCAGATGCTCTTTATCCCAGGTCCCGGATATGACCTGGATCTC
Source organism: Sulfurimonadaceae bacterium (assembly GCA_041559595.1). GTDB lineage: Bacteria > Campylobacterota > Campylobacteria > Campylobacterales > Sulfurimonadaceae. The sequence goes on along the minus strand of JBFFDB010000048.1, from coordinate 979 downwards.
GCCATCTTTATGGCTTCTGTACCTGCCAACTTTGACAGGATGAATGCCATGCTGATCTCGGACAAAAAGCTCTTTATGCCAAGCAAATAGTCGAGATTCTGACATAGGAATTCTTGTGTTTTTTACATCAAGTAAAACATTTGTCAAACTCTGAGCATAGGGGTCTGAGATAGGATATTTATACTCCAAACCAAGACTTTCACAGATTGCAGATTGCAGACTTTTTATATCTAAGCTGATACCTTCAAGTGCAGAAGTGCAAAGCGCATCTTCTTCTAATACTAAGGCCTTAAAGTGCACTAAATCAGAGTCACTTAAGAGATTGAGGGCCATTTGGAGCTGTCCAAAACCTTGATATAAACTCAGTAGGTTCGGAGTTGAATAATTAAACTTAGGCCAGTTCTTTCCTTTCCAAATCCATATTTTTTCTTTTTTCATCTAAATATCATATCGTATTTTGATGTGATAAATAAAGATTAGTTCATTTAATGATTAAATTATATAGGATGAAGTTCAGTGTTGAACTGCATATAAAGTGAAGTCTTTATAGTAAAAAAGAGTAGAAGGTATTAATTTATATTTATGTAGACTTTTACAAAAAAGGATCTTAATGCAGAGGCACATGCACGAGGAGATGATAAATCTAGTAAAGTCATTGAGGGGCACCTATAAACAAGAAGATAAAGAGATGGTAGTAGAGGTGATCAATGCATATAAGCAAGAGCATAAGTGTAGTTATCAACATGCATACGACATGACAGTTGATGGGAACCCATCATTCTCAGCATATACATCATGGAGACGTAAATTAACAGCTGTGAGCAAGAGTTAGAGTTCAGAATAAGAATTTATAAAGCGAATTAATGTTTTTTACAGGAAGCTTGGTATTATTGATAGATGGTGGAGCATAGCGGGGTCGAACCGCTGACCTCTTCGCTGCCAGCGAAGCGCTCTCCCAGCTGAGCTAATGCCCCACACG
>JBFFDB010000047.1:0-7132 GCA_041559595.1 Sulfurimonadaceae bacterium | reverse complement strand
TGTCTATGCTCACCCGTTGCCATTCTAAATAGTGCAGAAGATGGCTCTCCTTGAGAACCTGTAGTAATAATCATCACTTTTTTATCTTCTGTACGTGAAACATCATCTGGATCGATAAAGATACGCTTATCAAGACGGATATAGTCGTATGCCATTGCAACTTCAAGGTTTCTTTCCATTGATCTACCGATAACACAGATCTTTCTATCATACTTAAGTGCATAAGCGATAGCTTGCTGTAGACGGTGGATATTCGAACTAAATGTTGAAAGGATAACACGTCCTTCTGCCTTAGCAAAAAGTCTATCAAGACCTGGTGCAACAGAAAGTTCTGATGGTGTCATACCTGTGTTGTATGAATTCGTTGAATCAGAAAGAAGACATAAAACACCCTTCTCACCATAATGAGCAAGACGGTGAAGGTCAGCTGGATACCCATCAACTGGAGTATGGTCAATCTTGAAGTCACCCGTATGGATAATAGTACCTGCTTCAGTTGTAATCGCTAATGATGAAGAATCAATAATAGAGTGAGTCATGTGCATCCACTCGATTTCAAAATCACTACCAATTTTATACGCCTTACGCTTCTCAATAGGACGGAAGAAAGACTTGTGTTGTTTAATGTGGTGTTCATCAAACTTGTTTGCGATCATCGCTAATGGAAATGATGTTCCATAAATAGGGAATTGAAATTCTTTGTAAAAATACGGAACAGCTCCAATATGATCTTCGTGAGCGTGTGTAATGATCACCGCAACAATCTTGTCTTTGATTTCACGGATATAAGAGAAGTCAGGGACAAGAATATCAACACCGTGCATCTCTTCATCTGGGAATGACATACCGATATCAACAAGGATAGCCTCATTTTCAGTTTCGATAACAGTGATATTACCACCGATCTCATTTAGACCACCAAGAGGTGTGATACGTACTTTTGCTTTTGTATTAAGGTCAAGTTTGTGATGTGGGTTAAGACGTTCTTTGTGTACTTCTTGATTACGAATCACACAGTCTTTTAGTGCCTTATCTGCTGGAACGCCACCTGGGTTAAATCCACGGCGGTAACGGTTTTTGTTTCCACCACCTTGACGATTTCCACCACCTTGACGATTTTGGTTATTGCGGTTTTGGCCTTGACGGTTTTGGCCTTGATTAGCACCTTCAACCTTATTTCCATCTACCTCATTTGGCTGTACGTTGCCATTTGCATCGTTTTCCTGAGGTTTTCTGTTTCCATTGTTATTAGGACGACGATTTCTATTATTGTTACGTCTTTGATTATTGTTATTTTCGTTTTGAGGGCGACTTTCTGTCGCGCTTGCCGTTATGTTGTTCTCTTCCATCCAAACTCCTTGGTAATTTCTTATAGAGTTGGTGATAATTAGCCGTTGTTGTTTGATGCGGACGAATCGTGGGAGACAAGCTCATTGCCTCCAAAGCATTACTGACTTCTTCTTTGTTATATACAGCCGAAAGATTTTTGAGCAGAGTTTTGCGTGGCTGAGCAAAAGCCACACGCAACATATCTTCCAAACCCATATCTTCTGAAGTACGACTTTTTTTCTTTACAATCTTTAATACTGCCGAATGTATTTTCGGAGGAGGATTGAAAGCTTCTGGTGGTACTTCAATAACAATGCTGGCATGCCCTACGCTCTGTGTTATCACAGCTAAGGAGCCAAAGTCTTTATCGCCAGGTTGAGCAGAAAATTTTTCTGCGACCTCGCGTTGAACCATAACGAGTAAAGATTGACAATGAGGATCGGCTAATGCTTTTAAAATAATATTCGTCGCGATGTAATAGGGCAGATTTGCCACTAAATCATAATCACTGTCTAATAAATTAACCTTCCAGTGCTCAAGCACATCGCCGCAGCGGAGCTCGAATCTACCGGTATTCATCTCTTCTTTAAACTCTTCGTTAAGGAGCTTACACAAATCGGTGTCCACTTCAAAAGCAATAACGCTTTTGACGTTCACTAAATGTTTAGTCAAATCACCTAAGCCAGGCCCAATTTCTCCAATAATATTATCGTTATGGGGCATCGCTTCGACAATTCTTCTGACAACACTTTCATCAATTAGAAAGTTCTGTCCGAACTTCTTTTTAGCAACTACATCTTTTTTCATGTGACGAAAGGATAGCTAAAAAGCGCTTAGATAAGCATTTAATGAATAAAGTTTATCGTCTTTGGCTTAAAATAAACCATTTATATTATAAGTTTTTGTAAAATATCAATGATTTTGGCTCATTCATCTACACATCTTATTTTTTATTTTTCTTCTTCATTTTCTGACTTTTTCTGCGGTTCCAGTCTATATTCTTGGCAGTTTTCACCTTTTTTAATAAAAAACCTATCTGTTCTAAAATCGTCATGTTCTTCATTATAATAGATCTTATATAGATACTTTGCATTATATGAACCATCTAAGGTTTCATCTGTGACAATCACCTTATCCTCAGCGAAAAGCTCAAAACTCAACCTTTTTGTCTCGTTTTGAATAATAATCTTGTCCATGTTTGGCATATACAGTTCATCTGGTCTAAAAAAGTCTTTTGGATACGAAGCGCAAAAATGTTTTAAGGCTCCAGAATATGAGCTTAAGATTGTACGTAAGTTAAATCGTTCATAAAACTCATAAGGATATATGACAAAGGGTGGTTTGACACCTGGTGCTTTAGAGCCACATCCACCAAGAAAAAGTACCAAGGTCAGTACGAGAAAAGTATTGTTAAGAATTTTCAACATGAGTGTCTTCTATAAACAAAAGATATCGTTTATCTTCAATGGACTCTCCAAAACCTAATAACGGACTATCAATTCGGCTATTGTCATGAGAATACGAAACACATACCTCATACATCATTGCCTCGTTTGACAATGCGTTCAACCGCTCTAAACAAGTCTCAAGATCCAAGTCTGCTTCTTTCCCTAAATAGAAAAATAGTTTTTTTTCTTCTTCATCCACCTGCATCTTTGAGAGATGACTCTGCCATGAGGGAAGGAATTCACCGCTTGAATGTTCTTGTAAGCCCATCGCGCTAAGTGTAAAGTCTTGGGAGTTTTTGATAGCTTCTCTTGCATCTTCTATTAAATCTATAATTACTTTCATATTAAAATTATAGCCAGTGAAGTTATAAGAAGAGAAAAGATTATATAATTTCGGCATGAACCAACCAAGTTTTCACGAAACACTAACCGCTCTAAATGATGGCGCCTATGATGTTTTCTATTTAGATAGACGCTACCTTCTTCGCAAGGAGACTCAGCTCAAAGGGAAGCTCATCAAGTTATATGCTGAAGAACTTGGTGGAAATGATTTTATCTCTTTAAATTATTACCCAGAGCTTCAAGGTGGTCTTCTCAAGCCATGCGAAATGCCCCAGGAAAAAGTTATTAAGTTTATATTAGAGCTTAAGATCACGTGACAAACAGACCTTTGTAGGCTTGTTTTAAGACGCAAAAACCTATAATTAACATAATTAATAATCTATAGGTCTATAATGTTTCGAATAATCTTTTTTCTTTTCCTATCTACACACTTCATCTATGCAGATGATTATCCAAAGTTTTTTGCCGAACTTGGCACACCTCTATATAAATCGGATAAAGCCTTTTATCAACTCTCCCATCTAATAAACGCTAAGAATGAATTGCAGGCTTATCACGAACAGGCGAAGTTTTTACTGCATCTGTCCACAAACATCAAAGCTGACAAGACAAAACGAAAAATGTACATTCAAGGTTTGCGTCTTTTAGAGAAAAAACAAAAGAAAATACTTCTTAGCCTCAATACTGTTCTTCTACATAGTATTGATAAAGATGATTACCAAACCTTTTCTACTATCTTAGAAAGTGATTTAGATGCTATATTAGAAATCCCTGTTATACGTAAACGTTCTATGGCATACTATCTTGCTAATCGAACACGAGGCAAAATAGAAAAATTGGATGCCTTATATGCTTCAATAGATAAGTACCCTCATCTTGCACAATACATACAAGGTCATCTACCAAAAGAAGTGTTGGTGCAAGGACATTACAATATTGACGACCATGCGAGTCATAAGCTTACTTTTTCTTCTGATACAAGACTCGCCTTTCTTGCAGGAGGGACACATTGTTTAAAAGTACTTTCTATTGAAAACTTTTCTGAAACATCCAAGTTGTCAAGCTTTGAAACTACAGAGAAAGACTGTGAACTTGTTGATATAAGTCTCTCCAAAAATCACCGATTAGCTTACCTGTCTGATCTTAACAATGGTTTTATCATTATGGATATCAGTGACCCTAATGTACTCATCATTAAAAGTGAATTTTCTAAAATCAAAGCACGTACTTCACTGATCACTAAGGATGATAAAACGGCCTTTGTTGTACACGACAATCGTGGCTTTAGTATCTTAGATATAAATGATAAGGAAGAACCTAAACTTCTTGCCACGTATAACTATGGTCTCAAAGTCTCCAGTCTAGCCTATGATGAATCACGATCTCTACTCTATGTAACACACGATAAAGGTCTAAGCATCTTAGATGTCTCTATACTTGGAAATCCAAGAGAAGTTTTTCTTTATCCTAAGGATCAAGGAGCGAGTCACATTGCCTTGGCAATAGATAAAAAGATTGCCTATCTTTCGTTAATGCAAAAGGGTGTAGAAGTCATAGATATTTCTGATGAAAAAAGTATCAAACATATTTCAAATTATTACACACCACAAAGTGCTTATCATCTAACTCTTTCACCTGATGCTGGATCTCTGTTTATCTCAGCAGCAGACGATGGTGTTTATCACGTAGATACCAAAGATCTGCATGACCTAAGGCATGTTGTGACCTACAAAATAAAAAGCCCTTCAAGGTCTAATGCTATCGCGCTTAGCACGACACTAAATGACTATGCTTCAGAACTCTTTATAAGCTATGAAAATGCAGGTATAGCTAAAGTCCCCCTTAAAAAATAAACGCTAAAACTTCTGCATAAGCCAAGCCTGAGTATAATACGCGTATTAATAACTCAGCCTAAAAGAAGAAAGCAATGGACTATTTTGCAAAACGTATTATTCCCTGTCTAGACGTCAAAGATGGACGCGTAGTAAAGGGCGTTAATTTTGTTGGACTTAAAGATGCGGGAGACCCCGTTGAGGTTGCTAAACGATATAATGAAGAAGGTGCTGATGAGCTTACTTTTTTAGATATTACGGCCTCATCAGATAATAGAGAAACCATTGTTGATATAGTTGAAAAAGTTGCTAAAGAAGTCTTTATTCCCCTAACTGTTGGTGGTGGAATTCGCAAACTCGAAGACATCTATAAACTGCTTAACGTAGGTTGTGACAAAGTAAGTCTAAACTCCGCTGCGATTAAGCGTCCTGAGTTAATCAACGAAGGTGCTAAACGTTTCGGTGCCCAATGTATTGTTGTTGCTATTGATGTTAAGCGCACTGGTAACCAGTATAATGTCTATCTAAACGGCGGACGCGTTGATACAGGTATCAATGCTGTTGAATGGGCAAAAGAGGTCGTAGACAGAGGAGCCGGTGAGATCCTTCTTACTTCTATGGATTCAGATGGTACTAAATCTGGATTTGAGATCCCTATTACAAAACAGATTAGTGAGTTAGTAAATGTACCTATAATTGCTTCAGGTGGAGCAGGGACAATGGAGCACTTTAAAGAAGTCTTTGAGAATGGTGCAGATGCCGGTCTAGCTGCTTCAATCTTTCATTATAAAGAAATTGATATCATGGATTTAAAACATTATCTACATGAACAAAATATTCCAGTAAGGCTATAAGATGATAATTTGTGCAGGAAATAACGAAAACTTTAACTTTGCAACACCTATGGGCGTAGGGCTTGTTGAGATGTCTATGAACTTAACACGTTTATGTCTATTTGATAAACCAGAATTTCTTCTTTTTGTTGGAACAGCTGGTTCATATGGTCATGCAAATATATTTGATATTATAGAGTCTAAAACAGCCTCAAATATCGAACTTGCTTTCTTAGAAAACAAGGCTTATACACCTTTAGACAATGTTGTTTCAACCAATATCGAAGGGACTAAAGATGTTGTTGTAAACTCATCTAACTATATCTCGACAGATGCTGAACTAGCGAAAAACTATCTTAAATTTGGTGTTGGTATTGAGAACATGGAGTTCTTTGCAGTACTTCGTATCGCTCAAGAGTTTGATATTCCTGCCGGTGGTGTTTTTTGTGTGACTAACTTTACTAACAAAGATGCACATGAAGACTTCTTGAAAAACCATGAAAAGGCAAAAGAGCTACTATCTAAGCATGTTCATACTCGTGTTCAAGAGCTTACAACAAACAAACAATCATCAGCAGTCTCTAAATAATGAACGAGCAAGATAACACGTCTTTGAAGCAGACTATACTTGATTTTACCAAGGATGAGCTAGCAGAGATAGTCAAGCCTTCTTTTAGAGCTAAACAAGTCTATGGATGGATTTATCACAAATATGCTTCTAGCTTTGATGATATGCAAAACATCCCCAAAAGCTTACGTACTGAGTTAGATGAAAAATTTATCTTAATGCCTCTTACAACCGTGCAAAAAGAGAAGTCTGAAGATGGGACTATCAAATACCTTTTTGCCCTTCCTGATGGAAAAACAATAGAAGCTGTCTTGCTTCTTATGAAACCCGAAGAACTAGGGGATGATGGAGAAATAACTTCTGAAGCTAAGTACACTGTTTGTGTTTCTACTCAGGTAGGTTGTAAGGTAGGTTGTACTTTTTGTTTGACAGCAAAGGGTGGATTTACTCGGAACTTGACGCCTGGTGAGATTGTGGCTCAGGTTCTTGCTATTAAAATAGATAACAATATTCCCGCTGCAAAACGTATGAATATTGTTTACATGGGAATGGGCGAGCCTCTAGATAACCTAGACAACCTAGCTACTGCTATCAAGATATTCAAAGAAGAAGATGGTTTGGCCATTGGTGGAAAACGTCAGACTGTTTCTACGTCAGGTCTTAGTACAAAGATTGACAAGCTTGGACAAATGGACTTAGGTGTGCATATCGCTATCTCGCTTCACGCCGTTGATGATGAGTTAAGAACTGAGCTTATCCCGATGAATAAAGCACATAATA
>JBFFDB010000046.1:0-7232 GCA_041559595.1 Sulfurimonadaceae bacterium | reverse complement strand
TCAATAGCCCTATCAGTTTCTTTAATCTCTAAGGCAATTGCATCCACTTCATTAATAAAACTACCCTTTTCAAATGATAATGCTGACATGTACTGTATCTGTTCAATAATAGAAACAATATTTCCATTCATCTCGACAATTGAGTCCAAACTCTCTTTAGAAATGGATACATTTTGTGAGATGACATCTCCAATACTCATAAAGTTATTTTTAATTTCTTCACCCTCTCCCACAAGCTCTTCAACAACTTCACTATTTTCTTCAATCTTCTCTGTAGCAGAACTCATCGACTGAACAATGACAGACAAAGAAGCATCAACCTCATTAATAGCTTTATTGGTTCTATCTGAAAGGCTTCGTACCTCTTCAGCTACAACCGCAAAACCACGTCCATGCTCACCTGCACGGGCTGCTTCAATTGCTGCATTAAGCGCTAATAAATTTGTCTGATCCGAAATATCTTTAATCACAGCTGTAATACCTTTTAGGTTTTCGATATCAGAGATTAGCTGAGTAAACTCATCATTAAGTTCTTGGGTGCTCTGTGCTGTTAAGGATATCTTATTACTGATATTATCAATACTCTTATTTGTGCTAGAAAGTGCATTCTCACTCTCCTTACTTGTATCAAAGATCTCTTGTGAACCCTTTACTGTCACATCTAATGATTCTCGTAGGCTATTAAGGTTTTGCATCGTATTTTTAGCCATCGTATCACTCTCACTTGTTTTCACACGCAAAGCGCTTGTCAAAGTAGCTAAAGTATTGGCTAAGGACGTTTGATAATGACTACTTTGTTTTACTTCTAAGATAGTCTGGTCAATCTTTTCAATAAAAGAGTTCACATTCTCACTTAAGACACTAAGCTCATTTTTTTGATATCCAACAGGTAGACGCTTATTAAGATCGCCATCTCCTTGACTTAGATCAATAGCGACATTATTAATACCTTCTACACCATTTAAAATACTTCTTTGAGTCAAATAATTAAGGGTCAACAGTACAGTGGATATCATCACTAACAAAATAGAAAAGTAAATTAAAAACTCTTCTTTCAATTCTGAGAAATAGTCCCCCTTATTTACACCAGGAACCACCCACGCATCCCATTCAGGTATATACGCATAAGCTGCTATCTTGTCTTGGGATGTTGTTACTGAAGTGTACTCATATACACCTTGTTCTTTGTGAGAAATAATATGACGTCCATAGTCGGTGTTACTAAGGTTCTCTCCCTCTTTTGAAGGGTGTATCAGTAGTAGCCCATCAGAATCAATAAGATACACATATCCAGACTTCCCTACTTTAATGTGATGTATCTTATCTTTTAGCACTTTTTGCTTATAGGCTTCTTTATCTGTTTCCGAGATATACTCTAATGTTTTTTGCAAAGACGTTGCTACACTTGATATATCTTTTATCATAATGTTATGGACTTTATCTACCGCAATATAGTAAGCGATAATCACCAATGCGAGAAGACTTATCAGAGCCAAAGCTAAATTAATAATGAATTTTGATTTAATTGTGTGAAACACTGTATTTCCCCCATGAAAACGGCATAGTATTTTAGAATACTAGCATACTTTTGCATTTGATACATTTACTTTTTCAATTACTTTCTTTACTTTAACCTTGTGTCGACTATAATAGCAAACTATTTTTTTACTGAGGATATTTATGGACTATTTACAGATTGAAGGCCCGACAAAACTAAGCGGTAGTGTTGAGATATCAGGAGCTAAAAATGCTGCTCTTCCACTCATTGCAATGACCCTATTAGCTGATAATGAAGTCACCATCAATAATATCCCAAATGTTGTCGATATCAACACTCTTGTAAAGCTATTAGGCAACCTAGGTGCAACTGTTGATATACAAGACAGCAGTGTTAAAATTGACACCTGTTGTCTTACTAATACCAAAGCAACCTATGATATTGTAAAAACTATGCGCGCATCAATTTTAGTTTTAGGACCTTTACTATCGCGTTTTGGTCACTGTGAGGTTTCTCTTCCAGGTGGATGTGCCATTGGACAACGTCCAATTGATCTACATTTAAAAGCCTTAGAGCAGATGGGTGCTGAAATCAGTATAGAAGCTGGGTATGTTCTTGCTAAAGCAGAAAATGGGCTTAAAGGTGCTCATATTGTTTTTGACAAGATTACTGTAACGGGGACTGCTAATATTGTTATGGCAGCTGCTTTGGCAAAAGGCAAGACTATTATTACCAATGCAGCACTTGAGCCAGAAGTCGTACAATTATGTGAGGTACTAAAAGGTGCAGGTGTTAGTATTGATGGGATCGGTACTTCTGAATTAACTATTTTTGGAACAGATCGTCGTCTTATTAATATAGAACCTTTTGATGTTATCCCAGATCGTATTGAAGCAGGAACTTATCTTTGTGCCGCAGCTGTTACAAACTCAGAAATCACTTTAAACAAAGTACGTCCTGATCACCTTGAATCTGTTGTTGCCAAGTTAGAGCAGATGGGATTTGGGATTGAAAGTACTGAAAGTTCAATGACGATCAAACCGGCTAAAAAGATCAAGGCTGTAGATATTATTACTCAAGAGTATCCCGCCTTTCCTACAGATATGCAAGCACAATTTCTTACCCTTTGTACTCAGGCTGAGGGTGTAAGTCAGATTGAAGAACGTCTTTTTGAAAACCGTTTTATGCACGTAAGTGAATTACAACGTTTAGGTGCGGATATAAAATTAAAGGGAAACACTGCAACACTTTCAGGAAAGGTCGACTTAGTCGGAGCAGATGTAATGGCTACAGATTTACGTGCTTCATCTGCACTCGTACTTGCGGCAATGGTAGCTCAGGGCACAACAAATGTACACCGTATTTATCATTTAGATCGTGGGTATGTAAAACTAGAGAAAAAGCTACAAAATCTAGGTGCAAAGATAAAGCGTCTTAAAGAATAAACCCTTTAGGCCTTATTTATTTTCAAATATCACTAATTCGTAAATACTTTTCTTCGTCACTAAGGTCTTATGAGCTGGTACTGAACCACTTTGTCTAGCCTTACTTAACTCATGTGTCAAATCATTTACATCTTGTTCAAGTGCCTCAATATGGTCCTTTAAACGAAGTACAATATCAACACCCGCTAAATTAACACCTAATTCACGCGTAAGGCGTAAAATCATTTTAATACGATCAATATCACGTTGAGAGTACAGACGAATCCGTCCACCTGAACGTGAAGGGGTAATAAGATTTTCTCTCTCATATTGACGCAATGTCTGAGGATGAATATCTAAAATCTTTGCCACGATACTGATTAGGTATACGGGTTCGTCATAATGATGCATTTTTATTCCTTATACGTTTTCAGGTAGCTTTTCTTCAAGTATTTTAATGAAATCTTCGTCTAGATCACCCACAGCAGGTAAAACAATATTTGCTTTTAGGTATAGATTACCTCTTTGCTTTGTTTTTCTATCACTTATACCCATCTCTTTAACACGAAAGCTTTGTCCATTTTTCGTATTTTGAGGCACCTTAAGTGTAATCTCTTTTTCTAATGTTTGGACAGTTACTTTTCCACCAAAAAGAGCTGATTTCAATGGAACATCAAAGACTTTAATAAGATCATTTCCTTCACGTTGATAGTCAGCACTAGGCGCTACTGTAATGATAAGATAAAGGTCACCTTTTTGGCCACCCATCTCTTTTCCTTTACCACGAACACGTAGCTTTTCACCGCTTTTGATACCTGCTGGTATCTTAATGTCAAAAGTCTCACCTTGCATAGATACAGAGTGTTTTCCACCTAATACAGCCACGGAGAAGGCTATGGTGACATTAGACTCAATATCAAGATTCATAGCTTGCTGGCCAAAACCACCGCCGCCAAATCCTCCACCACCAAAACCGCCGCCGAAACCGCCACCGCCACTAAACATACTACGAAGGATCTCATCAAGATCAGCTCCGCCGCCTTGTTGACTAGCGAAATCATGGAAATTGTTTCCGCCAAACATGGAATCACCATGCCTGTCATATTGTGCACGTTTGCTTTTGTCACTTAGTATCTCATAAGCAGCATTAATCTCTTTGAATTTTTCTTCTGCATCCGCTTCTTTGTTAACATCTGGATGGTATTGTCTTGCTAATTTACGATATGCTTTTTTAATTTCAGCATCACTTGCAGATGAAGAAACCTCTAATGTATCGTATAAACTCTTACTCATTCTCTAGCCTTAAATTTATATATATTATTTTATGGTTATTCTATCATAAACCTTGAGTCTATGTCAATCAAGGTTTTGTTTTATTTTGCAGATGATTATTTTCAATTTTTTTCCTTCTTCTGGAAGAAAATATAGAAGCTAAAAATGTAGTATAATGTAAAAACCTTATTCTAGGAAAAGATGATGTCTAAAAACATTTACATTGCACGCCAACCTATTCTTGACACTTCACAAAATATACAGGCATATGAACTTCTTTTTAGATCTATTCAAGATGATGGATCAATACTTCCTATTTTTGATGATAACCTCTTAGCTACGGCACGTGTTCTTGTCAATACTCTAAATCACATTGGCATCAACAACCTCGTAGGAAAAAGCAACAAAGCATTTATCAATATTGATGAAGAAATGTTAACTGGAGACATTATTCTTGCGATTCCTAAAGAGCGTTTTATACTTGAACTTCTTGAAACGATCACAATCACAGACGACCTAGTTCAACGTATTGTTGAACTTAAAGAGATGGGATATCATTTTGCTTTAGATGATGCGCATTGTGATCCAGCTTTCATCAAGAACTTTCTACCAATTTTTCCTCATATCGAGGTGCTTAAACTTGACATTAAAATTATCCAAATGGACTTGCTAAAAGAACGTATTTCAGAGTTTAAAAAATATGGCTTTCAAATCTTAGCGGAGAAAGTTGAAACAGAAGAAGAGTTTGAAACCTACAAGTCTCTTGGATGTGATCTGTTTCAAGGTTATTATTTTGCTAAACCAAGGATTATTACACAAGAAGCTATGGATCCCCATTACAAACATATCTTCAACCTTATCAGGCTTCTTGATGCTGATATTGGCATAGATGCGATTTCTTTAGAATTTGAACGTCAAGCAGATATCACCTTGCAACTTCTTCGTTTTATGAACTCCGGACAACTACACCTTAAGAGTGAGATCAAGTCTATAAAACATGCTATTACCCTCTTAGGTGAAGCACCTTTAAAACAGTGGTTACTTCTTATCGCTTATTCAAAGAGTGACCACAACAATAGCTCAGGTGTTCATTCTCCACTTTTTCAATTAGCCTCATCTCGTTCAAAACTCATGTATGAACTTATGAATGCTATGCATCATACTAAAAAACGTAATCATGAGGCAGCCTTTGTTGGACTTTTATCATTGATGCATGCCATTGTACATGTTCCTATTGAAGAAATTTTAAATGAGTTACAAGTGGATATTGAGATACATAAGGCCATTACAGAGCATAAGGGTGAACTAGGTTTATTGCTAGAACTTGTCTTAGCTGTTGAAGAATTTAAATTGGAAAATGCTCATGAGATAGCTGAAAAGCTAAAGATATCTGAAGTAGATTTTAGAAATGCTCTTTTAGAGGGCATGAGAACTCAGGATGAAGATTAGAATTGAAAAGAGACTAGAAAAAGAGGCTTTTCATTTCTCACATTATGAAGTGACTCTTCTTTTATAAAACTTGTATCCATAAGACTTAGCGCCTTAAAATAATTGATACTTAAATAGGTACCTTTACCTATTTCAATACCCTCTTTAGATACATGTTCTTCAGAAGTGATATTTGTATTATAAGAAAAAGAGTTTGCTTCTAAGCCTTGAACGATAAAGTTAAGTAACAATAGAATAATTAAAATTTGTTTTGTCATAAGTCTTCCTCTCTTTGTTACTGTAATTATGAACTAAATTAGTTAACAAATATCTAACATAGAATGATGAGTTTCAATTGATTGATGTATAGTATTTTTTTATGTTATATATGGGTATTTTAAAGAAGGATGAAAGATAAGAAATGACCTACTATCCAAGAGTCTTAAACTCAAAGATAGTAAAAAATGACTAGTGTAAGAAGTGACGGATACCTGAGAAGTAGAGTGCCATACCGTGTTCATTTGAAGCTGCAATAACTTCATCATCACGAATAGACCCACCTGGTTGAATAACCGTTTTAACACCCGCTTCAGCAGCAGCGTCAATAGAATCTCTAAATGGGAAGAATGCTTCAGATGCAAGAGCTGCACCGGTTACATCCAAGTTCATCGCTTTTGCTTTTTTGAGCGCACATTGGCTTGCATCAACACGAGAAGTCATTCCCATGCCAACAGCTACCATAGCAGAGTTTTTAACATAAACAACACAGTTTGACTTCACTAAAGAAGCAACCTTCCATGCTATCTCTGCATCTTTCATCTCTTGTTCTGTTGCTGAACGCTCAGATACAAGCTTAGAGTTTCTTACTTCATCATCTGCAACTTTATCCGCGTCTTGGAATACAAATCCACCATCAACATGTTTAAAGTCTAATATATCATTTGAAAGTACGATTCTATCCGCACCGTATTCAAAAAGTTTAAGGCGTTTTTTCTTTTCGAAAACAGCTTGAGCCGCTTCAGTGATACGTCCAGCAATAACTACTTCTAAAAAGATTTCATTCATCTTTTCAGCAAGGTCAGCATCCACTACACCATTAACACAGACCACACCACCAAAGGCAGAAATTGGATCACACTTAAGTGCTTCTTCATAGGCTTCAACCAAGTTATCACGAATAGCAAAACCACATGGGTTACCGTGTTTAACGATCGCTACTGCATTTTCATTTCCAAAGGCAGCAGCGATTTTAACACCACCATTCAGGTCATTTAAGTTATTGAATGATGCCTCACCCTTAAGTGTCTTAAAGTTGTTTGTAAAATATTTATCAAACTCATATAAGGCACCTTTTTGGTGTGGGTTTTCACCATAACGCGTATCCATTACCTTTTCACCAACGATGAACTGCTTCGCACCAAAACCATTATTGAAACGCTTGTTCATATAGTTTGCAATCATCGAGTCATATGCCGCAGTATGCTCATATGCTTTGATCATAAGATCGCGTCTAAATTCAAGACCATCATCAGAATCAAGTGCATCTAATACAGTCGAGTAATCTGCAATATCAGTAACGATATAAACAGAATCAAAATTCTTCGCTGCAG
>JBFFDB010000045.1:0-7298 GCA_041559595.1 Sulfurimonadaceae bacterium | reverse complement strand
CATACTTCATTGAGTCATCCCAAACTTTTCTATCAACGACTAACGAACGTGTAACTTCATCTTTTGGCTTCATCATCTACCTTTATATAATAAACTATATAGTAATTTATTTCTTCTGAAAAGCTTCTTTAAGCGCGCACGGTTTCTTGTATATATCAATAGGTTAACATAATGTAAATTCTCTTTAAAATACCTCTGCTCTTCAGACAAACTGGTTTAGTGTACGATCATCATTATCATTAAGTGTTGTCTTGTATGCTTGCATTGCTTCTTGTAAATCTTCTCTGTTCATTTTTGCCAGTTCTTGTCTTGCTTTAGCTTCCATCATAGCAGCTGAGCTTGCCACCTTTAAATCTTGAGGACTTGGATTAGCAGGAGCTAAGGCTCCAGCTTGAATTTGTTTTGCAATAGAAATAGTCTCTTGAGGATTTGAACCTGATGAGATACTAATGGGGACTTCACCACCAATAGCATACAGTTTTCCATCTGGGCCTTCTTGATAAGTAAAACTTGCACCACCGCTTATTGCGGATCCTCCAGCAGCAATATGTGCAGCCTCGTGTGCTCTTACTTCACTGTCACGCTGCTGCAGTTGTGATATCACTTGCCTATCAAGTGAGCTTAGCTCTTTGGATGAGGGCATCGTATTGTCTTTTAATTGCTCGTTTTGCGTGCCCTCTTCTATATTTATAGATCCCTGCATCGGTTCATATTTAGTAATATTAATATGGGAAGATTGTATTTTCATGTCTTTATTATATACGCGGTTGTTTATAACTTTAATTAACAACTGAGATTAATATGACATTAAAGGTAAATAACTTATAGTAAGGAAAATGTAAGGGTTCTTAAAGGGGAAGCAATGGCTACTGTGTCTTTAATTGATAACAGAGATGGAAAGCAATATGAGTTTGAGGTTTTAAGTCCAAGTGTTGGTCCAGATGTAATTGACATACGTTCTTTGTATCAAAAGACAGGCATGTTTACTTATGACCCTGGCTTTACCTCTACCGCAAGCTGTAGCTCAGAAATTACCTATATTGATGGGGAGAAGGGAGAGCTCAGATATCGTGGTTATGACATCAGTGATTTAGCGACTAAAAAGACGTATTTGGATGTGTGTTTTCTCTTATTAATGGAAAAGCTGCCTTCTCGAAATGAACTTTCATCTTTTGATATAGAAGTACGTAAGCGTTCATTTGTTCATGAAGGCTTGAAAAACTTATTTTATGCCTTTCCTGATAGTGCCCATCCTATGGCGATGATGGCCTCAGCTATATCTGCCCTTTCCGCTTTTCATTACGAACATCTAAATATAAACAACTTTGAAGAAGTTCAGATCATGGCAAGAAGGATCATTGCCAAGATACCTACCCTCGCCGCTTTATCGTATCGTCGAAGTCTTGGTATACCTTTTATTTATCCTGATATAGAACGTTCGTTCACTGAGAATTTCTTATATATGATGCGGGCTTATCCCTCAGCTGATATTTCTATTAGAGATGTTGAAGTAAGAGCGCTGGACACTATCTTCACCTTACATGCTGATCATGAGCAAAATGCTTCTACGTCTACAGTACGTGCAGTTGCTTCTACAGGTGCGCACCCTTATGCGGCCATATCTGCTGGTGTCAATGCTCTGTGGGGACGAGCGCATGGTGGTGCAAATGAATCAGTTATCGCTCAGTTGGAAATGATAGGTACGGTTGACAGGGTTGATGAGTTCATCAAAAAAGCAAAAGATCCAAATGATGAGTTTAGACTGATGGGCTTTGGACATAGAGTCTATAAAAACTTTGATCCCAGAGCTAAAATACTTAAGGCATTACTGGATGAATTAAAAGAAGAACTGGGTGTTAATAGTGAACTCTTAGAAGTCGCAAAAAAGATTGAAGATGTTGCCTTGACAGATGAATATTTTATTGAACGTAAACTTTATCCTAACATTGATTTCTATTCTGGTCTGATTCTAACAGCACTTAAAATACCTAAAAACATGTTTACGATCATCTTTGTTATTGGTCGCTCTGTGGGATGGATAACACAATGGATAGAACTAAAACATGATAAAGAGATTAAAATTGCACGACCTAGACAGAGATACATGGGTCCAACTAGTAAAGAGGTTAAATGAGTAAAGAAGAACTTTTAGAAGAAATAGTCGAATTGATCAATGAATATGGAAACCCTTCCACTATCAATCCCAGCGTATTAGGATTTCTTGAGTTAGAGGATTTGGAAAGTATAAAAGCCTCATTAATGGAGAGCAAACAACATCACTTAGATGATAAAGAGTGGTTAAACCAATTTAAAAAAGAGTTATAGTTTCTCCAGGACTATAACCTTTACTGCATTTTAAGTTAAACAAAATATAATTTCAACATGATTTAACAATGTTCATATGTCACTTAATCAAAATTTAACAAGATAAGTTAATGATTGATATTTAATAGAGCTCTAAAATGAACTATGTATAATATTTTAAAACAAACAGGAGGCCTTATGGCAAACGTTGATTTAGTTCATTTAACTGAACAAACAAAAAAGCTTACTGCGATGGTAGTTGAAGACGAAGCCGTTGCAAATGAGCTGTTAAGCTCAACTTTTAAGAACTTCTTTTCAGAAGTTTCATCTGCATTCAATGGAAAAGAAGCCTTAGAAATGTTTGAACGCATTCAGCCAGACATTATCTTTGTTGACATCGTCATGCCAGAAATGGATGGGATTGAGCTTTCACGTAGAATACGTGAGATGAATCCGAATCAAATTATTATCGTGATTTCTGCAAGTAATGACATCCAAAAGATCTCTGAGTCTATCGAAATCGGTGTAAATAGTTTTATTCAAAAACCAATCGATACGAAAAAGATCATTGAATTACTAAGCAATGTCACTTCATTGATCAGTAAGAAAAAGAAGATTGAAACAAAAACATTTTCAATCTCTCTTCCATTGAACTTATATGAGCTAGTTGATGAAAATGCTAAAACTGAGAGTATCTCTAAAAATGCAGTTATCATTAGAGCGTTACGTTCGTTCTACGACGAATAATAGTAAATAGTCTACTGGCCCTTAGCCGGTAGAACAATATAGAACTCCGCACCCTCTTCCATATTTTCGACTTCTAATGTCCCAAACATACTGCGTTCAATGATTTGTTTTGACATGTATAGACCAAGTCCAGTGCCTTGAGACTTTCCTTTAGTCGTAAAGTAGGGATCAAAGACCTTGTTGATTATCTCTTTGGGTATGCCCCCTCCATTATCTTCAATGCGTATATAAGCATGTTTATTTTTAAATGAGGCTCTTATATTAATCTCTTTTTTTGTACTGTTATTTGCTAAAATAGCATCTTGAGCGTTATTTATGATATTAACAAGAACTTGCTTGAACTCATTAATACCACCTTTTACGATGCAGCTGCATTCTATGTCGATATTACAATCTATGTGATTGAAATTAAGGCTAGTTGAGACTAGGTCATAAACGGAATCAATTGCATCTTCAATACTAAACTCTATATCTTCGTTTCCATGTTTGAAAAAATTTCTAAAATCATCTATAGTCTGAGACATATATTGAATTAGATTGTTTGATTTTTCATATGAGTCTTCTATTTTCTTTGATGTCAAGTTGCCCAATTGCTCTGAAATATAAATATCTTGCATGACCAGGGCCATTATATTTAGTGGTTGACGCCACTGATGTGCAATATTACCGATCATCTCCCCCATTGAAGCCAATCGGTTTTGCTGATACATGATCTCATCTTTTTCTTGATTGCTGTCTATTTCTTGCTGAAGTCTTGATTCTAGAAGCTTAGTAAGAGATTTCATCTCGTTCAGACGTGCTTGTAATTCGTTGGCTTTTTTAGAAGAAACTATTTTCTTATCTTGATTTGGTGAGATTATGAGTTCAGTATCAGCATATAAAACAATGAACTGCAACTTAGTCTCTTGATATTCACTGGAGATAAAGCTTGTTATTTGTGGATCGACTAATAGTTTTTTTAATTCCTTAGTTAAGGCGGTGGAAATCGACTTATTTGATGTAAAGACTTGAACATACATAAACTTATCAAAGGGATGTGATTTTATAAAATTAATGAGATTATCACTTGTTGTATAAGTGTGTTCTAATGTTTTCATTCAATTATTATAACTTAAATTAATAAGCTCTGATGTAAACAGATTTTTTGTTATTATTTCTTTATATTTTATGAATAATTAAGCATACAGTGCATATAATTCCGCCACAACAGTTAAGTTGTACAAATGGCCCCATCATCTAATGGTTAGGATTCATGGTTTTCATCCATGCCATAGGAGTTCAAATCTCCTTGGGGTCACCACTTCAATCAATAACAATCACCTAATTAACATCTTTAATCATAGTCTAAAACTTAGATTTGCTTTGCAATATTTACTCATAATTTTTTAAATATTTATATCTTACAACTTAATTGCTAGATCATCGTTAGATTTTTTAGAGCATCCCTACCCTGTCTGACTTCATTTCTTATTAGATTCTGGTAGGGAACTATTGCAACTGTGTCAAGCTATATTGTTAGCACTTATTCGATAGTATGCTCATCATGAAAGCCATGTATATCACTGCCTTCTAGCGCATCTTCTTGGAAGTATTCAATACGTTCTTCTGCTATGTCCATGTCTTTAGAACGTGCAATATGAAAGATTGCATCACCTTCTTGTACTAAAGGTATTTGAATTTTCCCGATTATAACACCATCAAAAGGAGAAAGAAGTTCAAAACTCTCCCCTCCTATCGGTTCATCTATAAGAGCAATCACATCATCTTTTTCGACTAAATCACCAAGACCTTTAACTGTACGCAACATTCCACTCGTTGTAGCCCTCGTCCAGCTACTCTCTTTAAATGTAAGTGGATTTCTATAGCGTTTTTTCTTAGTTTGTGGAAGCATCTCTAATGATTTGAGAACATTGACAATACCCTTTACGCCAATCTTGATTGAAGTCTCATCAAAACGCAGTGCTTCACCTGCTTCGTACAGCAAAATCGAGACGCCCTCTTCTTGCGCAACAGCACGTAGTGATCCATCTCTTACTTCTGAGTGTAGTATAACGGGCGCTTCAAAAGCTTTGGCCAATTCCCAAGTTTCACTGTTTTGTATGTTGGTGCGTATCTGCGGGAGATTTGAACGGTGAATAGCCCCCGTATGAAGGTCAATTCCATAACTGCATTTTTTAACGATCTCATCATAAAATATTTTAGCTGTGCGCGCAGCAAGAGAACCTTTTGTTGATCCTGGAAAACTACGGTTAAGGTCTCTTCTATCAGGTAAATAGCGTGAAAGTGAACTGAGTCCATAAACGTTGACAACAGGAACCAAAATCAATGTCCCTTTTAGTTTTTTGAGGACAGAAAGTTTTTTAAGTCTACGTATGATCTCTATACCATTAAGCTCATCTCCATGTATAGCCGCACTAACAAAAACTTTAGGCCCTTCTCGCTTTCCACGAATCACATGAACAGGTATTGAGGCGGGGAGATTGTAGAGTTTAGGAAGCTCGATTTTGAGGTCCATTACGCAACCTTTTGGTATTTCTATCCCTGAAATTTCTAAGACACTCTCTTTCATCATCATTTCCCAATCATTATTCATTTTCAAAAGCATTTATAACGCTTAATTATTGTACAATATTAGCATATGTGCAATTAAAGGATGGACTATCAAAAAGTTAATCATAGGTAGGACAGAGTATATATCTTTGCCTGAACTAAATTTTTTTAATATCGATGCAAAAATCGATACTGGAGCTGATAATAGCTCTATTCATTGTGATGATATATATTTAAATGATGATGGTACTGTTCATTTTAAACTACTTGATGATTCTCATCCTGATTATTGTGAGCAACATATTAAAATGCCTGTATATAAGATAAAAAAAGTAAAAAGTTCAAATGGCTCAATAGAAAAGCGAATATTTGTTAAAACCGTTATAGAACTTTTTGGAAAAAAATACAAAGCCGAGTTGTCATTGACAGACAGAAAGGATATGAAATATCCTATGCTTATTGGAAGAAAATATCTTCAAGGACGTTTTTTAGTAGATGTCTCTTTACAATATCAACATATGAACAATGAAAAGGATTCATGATATGAAAGTTTATATTTTATCAAGAAACGCTTCCCTGTATTCAACAAAAAGACTTGTTGAAGCAGCAGAACAAAAAGGTTGGGATGTACGTGTTCTGGACTACCTAAGGTTTAGTGTCGAGATGATGAAAGATGAGCTTAAAATCCATTACAATGGAGAAGCCCTTCCTGTTCCTGATGCTATAATCCCGCGAATCGGTGCCAGTCGTACATTTTACGGGACAGCAATGGTCCGTCATCTTGAAGTAATGGACACCTTTAGCACTGCCGGTTCTTTAGCAATTTCACGTTCACGTGATAAACTACGTTCTCTTCAAATCCTTTCAAAATATGGTGTAGATATGCCGAGAACTGTTTTTGCTTCAAATAAGTCTGATGCCAAAGATATTATCAAGCTCAGTGGAGGAACACCATTAGTACTGAAAATCCTCGAAGGAACACAAGGTGTAGGTGTGGTCCTTGTTGACACACAAAAAGCGGCCAAGTCTGTCCTGGATGCTTTTTACGGAATGGATGTCAACTTGCTCGTTCAAGAGTTTATTGAAGAAGCTGGCGGTGCTGACATACGTGCGATTGTTGTTGATGGCGAGGTTGTTGGTGCGATGAAACGCCAAGGTGCGGAAGGTGATTTCCGTTCTAACCTGCACCAAGGTGGAAGCGCCAAGGTGCACAAGTTAACACGTAAAGAAAAATCTACAGCTATAGCGGCTGCAAAGGCCATGGGTCTTGGTGTTTGTGGTGTTGACATGATCGAATCAAAACGAGGCCCTCTCGTTATGGAAGTAAACTCATCGCCAGGTCTTGAAGGTATAGAAAAAGCGACAGGCCTTGATATTGCCGGCAAGATAATGGACTATATCGCTAAAAATGTTACTCCTGATGATGGTGTGACTAAACGTAAACGAAAGTCAAAAGACAAGATAGGAGCATAAGAGCTTCCACAGAGGTTCATGATCTCTGCTTTCACTTCAACAAAAAACACCTCTATATACTATTCAACTTTTCTATTCCAAAATATCACAGACACTGAGGTGATAATAAGCAATAAACCCATAATAACAATGGCGCTCAAACTCCCATTTGTACCTTGTGTGAACGGCAATCCACTGGTGTTCATACCAAAAAATCCAACCATTAGATTTAATGGAAGAAAGAT
>JBFFDB010000044.1:0-7375 GCA_041559595.1 Sulfurimonadaceae bacterium | reverse complement strand
GTGAGATGAATAATCTAATTGATCTGATCTCAGTTGATGAATATGAACGTATAAAAAACCGTTCTTTACTTGAAGATGGGACTTTGTTGATCGAAGATGACTTAATCGATTACGAGGAGATGCTCAACCCTTTTGGCGGAATTTCCAGAGCCTTTTATATTGTTGATGATGTTTTACAAGAGATAATACATCCGCAAAAGAAAAAGAAAGTTCGTAAACTAAAACTTGATACGGTTATTAAAGAGCAAGACATTTTTGAATTAGTAGAACCAGACACATCTTTAGATGATGTTGTCTTGCATCCTAAGACAGAAGAAACTCTTAATGCCCTTATGCGCCAGGTGGATAAGGAAGTTGTTGCACGTTTACATGAGTGGGGTGTTAAGGAAAAAAAATCTGGCATAGATGCGCGTGTAATGTTTTATGGGCATCCAGGTACAGGAAAAACAATGACAGCGTATTCGCTTGCTAAATCATTAAAGCGTCAAGTCCTTGTTTTTGACTGTTCTAAAATACTTTCTATGTATGTAGGAGAGAGTGAAAAAAATGTCCGTAAGATATTTGATACCTATTATGAACTGACACAGAAAACGAAATCAGAGCCAATTTTATTACTTAATGAGGCGGATCAGTTCTTAGGTTCCCGTTCGCAAGGCGTAGGAAGTTCAACCGATCAGATGCACAATCAGATGCAAAACATATTTTTAGAGCAGATAGAAAACTTTGAGGGTCTATTAGTTGCTACAACTAATTTATTGGAAAACATCGATCCAGCATTTTCACGTAGATTTAACTACAAAATAGAGTTTAAAAAACCTTCTAAGGATCAGCGCATCAAGCTATGGAATAAAATGTTACCAGAGAACGCACCATATGCGGGTGATTTAGATATTGAGGTCTTAGCTGATTATGGCCTTACAGGTGGACAAATTTCATTAGTTATTAAAAATACAGCTTACCTTGTTGCTACAAGAAAAGAGCCAGTTTTTGGGATTGACGACTTTATCAAAGAAATAGAAAAAGAAAAGTCAGGCACCTTTGATTCTGAAAAATCTGTTGGATTTATAAATAATTAATATAGCTTATAGTTATACTAGTGCAGACTGGTTCTGGCTAGTGTTTCCATAGGTTACAAGCACTTTCTCGCACACTTACTTCTCACGTTTCTTTAATTCTAATTCTGTTATGATGTCGCCATTATGTCTATTTATGTAGAGAAACTTAAAAATACCCTTAACTAGGGAGTTAACTACATAATCTAAGAAAGGTTTTTATGGAACATATTCCTGTAGATCATCCGTATTTCGGTGTATTTGTACTATTTGTGCTTACGTTTGGGGCGTTTTACGCAACAACAATCGCAGCGCGTTGGGCTTCACACAAACTTGCAGCAAAAACATCTGAAAAGATTAAACTGTCTATTTATGAGTGTGGACCCGAGGTTACTAAGCAGCCTAACCGTATCTCAACACAGTTTTATCTATTTGCACTTCTGTTTCTTCTGTTTGATGTTGAAGTTGTATTTATGTTCCCATGGGCGATTGATTTTAAATTGCTAGGTTGGTTCGGATTTGTTGAGATGATATTATTTATCTTATTGCTTACAATTGGTTTTGTATATGCATGGAAAAAAGGAGCGCTTGAATGGCACAGCATCAAGTAAATTATACACAAGATGGAGGTCTTCCAGTAGCGTTGACTTCTGTTGATAAAATCGTTAACTGGGGACGTTCAAATTCACTTTGGGCAATGACTTATGGTCTTGCTTGTTGTGGTATTGAGATGATGGCCTCAGGTGCATCGCGTTATGACTTCGACCGTTTTGGTACGATTTTCCGTGCATCTCCACGTCAATCAGACCTCATGATCGTTGCAGGAACATTGACTAAGAAGCACGCTGAATTTATTAAGCGTCTATATGATCAAATGCCAGAGCCACGTTGGGTAATCTCGATGGGTTCATGTGCAAATACAGGCGGTATGTTCAATACTTATGCAACTGTTCAAGGTGTTGACCGTGTTATTCCTGTTGACTTATACCTTCCAGGTTGTGCACCTCGTCCAGAGACACTTCAGTATGCTGTAATGATGCTTCAAAAGAAGATCCGTTCAGAAAAAGCAGGTAAGTCACAACGTCAAAAGAGGTTAGTATAATGAGAAAATACACTCCTAAAGACAATGTACAAAAGAAAGCATATTATACAGACCGTTACTGGGTAGCTCCACAAGTTGCAAAATTTGAAGTATCTACTGATGAAGTGTTTGCAGCTGACTTAGCAGCAATCAAAGCTAAATGCGAAGTAATAGAAGCTTATATCCAAGTCGATCAACTTGTTGTTATTATCAAGCCAGATGATAACTTCACGGTAGCACAAACTTTAAAAGATGAGTGTGACTATAATCAACTTTCTGAATGTTCAGCAATTGACTGGTTAGCTGACAAAGGTCAGTTTGAAGTGTTCTATCAATTTCTTTCTATGAGCAAGCGTAAGCGTGTTCGTATTAAATGTTTTATTGATAAAGACCAAGCAGTAGAATCTCTTAACCCACTGTACCGTTCTGCGGACTGGGCTGAGCGTGAGATGTATGACATGCTAGGTGTTAAAGTAAATAATCACCCTTATTTCAAGCGTATCCTTATGCCTGACGACTGGGTTGGACATCCACTTCTTAAGACGTATCCTTTACAGGGTGACGAGGCTGCTTCATGGTATGAAGTTGACCGTATTTATGGAAAAGAAGCACGTGATGTTATTGGACCAGAAAACCGTGACTCAGCTATGGTTGACCGTTATGATACAGAGCGTTTTGGACGTCTTGGACATGAAGTTTCTCGTGGTGAAGAGTTCAAAGAAGATCAACCAGAAACTCCACTAGTGTACCAAGAAGAAGGTGGTGTATTTGCCCTTTCTAAATTTAAGCCTGAAGATACTGTAGAAATTACAGATCGTAAGCGTTAGGATAGACATGCAACAGCCAAATAGATTAAGACCATTTTTTGAAAATATCAGCTTTGACCGTAAAGATAACGAAATGGTTATCAACTTCGGTCCTCAGCATCCATCGGCTCACGGTCAGCTTCGTCTGATCTTGCACCTACAACAAGAGCAGATCACTAAGGCTCATCCAGATATTGGTTACCTTCACCGTGGTATGGAGAAGATGGCAGAGAACATGATTTATAATGAGTTCTTGCCAACGACTGATCGTATGGATTATATTGCATCAAGCTCAAACAACTACGGTTTTGCCCTAGCAGTTGAGAAGCTTATCGGACTTGAAGTACCTCGTCGTGCTAAAGTTATTCGTATGATGCTACTTGAGATCAACCGTTTGATGTCTCACCTTTTCTGGTTAGCAACAACAGCGCTTGATATCGGTGCAATGACAGTATTCTTATATGCATTCCGTGAGCGTGAATACCTGATGGACATCATTGAAGATTATTGTGGTGCTCGTCTGACTCACTCGTCAGTTCGTATTGGCGGTGTACCTTTAGACATCCCTGATAACTTTATCCATGACCTTAAAGAGTTCTTGGATAAGTTCCCTCAAGACCTTAAAGATTACGAAGATTTACTAGATACAAACCGTATCTGGAAAATGCGTATGGAAAATGTAGGTGTTATCTCTACTGAGATGGCTAACTCATGGGGTTGTTCAGGTGTTATGTTACGTGCATCTGGCGTTGAGTGGGATATTCGTAAAGAAGAGCCATATGAGCTTTATGACGAAGTTGAGTTTGATGTACCAGTTTCTGATAAGGGTGATAACTACGCGCGTTACAAGCTTTATATGGCTGAGATGCGTGAGTCAGCTAAGATTCTTTATCAAACAATGGACATGTACAAGAAGTGTGAGCAGAATAATGAGACAGAGCTAATGGCTCATGCTCCTCAATATATCTCTGCACCAAAGATTGATATCATGACTCAAAACTACTCGTTGATGCAACACTTTGTACTTGTTACTCAAGGTATGCGTCCGCCAGTAGGTGAAGTGTATATTCCAACTGAATCACCAAAAGGTGAACTTGGTTTTTATATCAATTCTCAGGGTGGCCCATATCCTTACCGTCTTAAAATGCGTGCTCCGTCATTCTGGCATACAGGTATTTTAACTGACTTGCTTCCGGGTTCTATGATTCCGGATGTTGTATCTATCATTGGTACTACAAATATTGTATTTGGTGAGGTGGATAGATAATGAAACGTTATGATTTAAGACATTTAAAAGCGGACTTTGATGGCCGTATGAAAGAGATCGTTACTAATGAGATCACTGCAGGTGAAGTTATTATTTTCTTATTTGAAATTGGTGACTTTTCTGGGATTCAGCGTTCTGCAGATATGATGAAAGAGTGTGGTTGTGAGCTTTTAAACTCACTAAAGTTCAACGAGGTCGACTGGACCATCGTAGTTAAAAAATAGGCGAAAAAATAATGAATAATGTCCATGCCTTAGAGTTTTTGTGTGAAGCAGGACATTATATCTATGGTTACGAAAACCATGCTAAAAAAGATGAAGTAGCCTTTGCTAAAACAATAGAGATGTTTAAAGACGCTGACACGATTATCTTTAACTCTATGATAACGAATGAAGAAGCAATAATTTTTCAAGAGTTAAAACAGAAATATGGCTATAAGCTTATTAATAAAGAAGCAAAGAAATTTCAAGCGTTCTTGAGAGACTTTGGAAGTATTAGTGGCAAGCAACTTTATAGTGCAAGCCTTAATACAGTTAAAGAGTGTGATGCAGCTATAATTCTTGGATCTTGTGTGTCTGCAGACAATCCAGTAGTGCAGTCATCGCTTGAAAATGCAAAGAACAATAGAGGTGCTTATATAGCTTATATGCATCCTCTTGAAGATAAGTCACTTGAAAATATTGTTGAACAATATATCAAGTATGAAGTTGGTAGCGAAGAAGGTCTTGTCGCGATGCTGGCTGACTTGCTTCTTGGAGAAGAAGCAAAAGAAAAATCTAAGTCATTTTTTGATGACTTGGATGTTGGCTATATCTGTGGTGAGAGTAGTGTAGGCGAAGAAGAGTTTGAGCTTATGGGTCAAAAACTTCTTGGATGTAAAAAACGTGTTTTAATCGTTGGATCTGATTTATTTAATCATCCAAGGTCGAAAAATATTGCCAAGATACTTGGGATGATTTCTAAACACAGCGATATTGAGATTTTTATGATTCCATCTGAGGTAAATACTTTAGGTGTTGCGCTAATATGCGATCTAGATGACGTAAGCGAAGGAAAAACAATAGGCTATAACATCCACGCAGACTATACCCTTTCTTTCTTAGGAGATGGTGACTTAGATATGCCGGCACTTAGCCAGCAAGAGGGAACATTTACCTTGTTAGATAAGAAAGTAGTTTCGCTGAACAATGCTATTGCATATGATGGATATAGACTTAATGATATATCGAATGCCTTAGGACTTGAGGCAAAGAGTTCAATTGATTACACGGCTAAGCTTCCTGTTATGGCAGGGTACAAAGCTGTTGCATTTGAT
Source organism: Sulfurimonadaceae bacterium (assembly GCA_041559595.1). Taxonomy (GTDB): domain Bacteria; phylum Campylobacterota; class Campylobacteria; order Campylobacterales; family Sulfurimonadaceae. Next base: position 1,854 of record JBFFDB010000044.1, on the reverse strand, counting down.
GAACTTGAAAACAGTTATTTGATGTCTGAGTTGGTTCGTGGATATGAACTAGACAATGTAGATGTGAAAAGTGAAAATGAACAACTTGAAGATGTAGATGACATCTGCGAGTTTAATGGAACAGTTGTTTACAGATGTAACCCATCTATGGACAAGTCACACCAGGTTAAAGCTGACCTGGTGTTATTGGGTTCTGAGCAGTTTGCTACAGCAGCAAAAGTCAAAGCAGGAACTATGGTACGTTTTGAAATGGACGGTAAAACCTATCAACGTAAATTTGAGGTATCTGAAGACCTTAAAGGAACGATAGCTTACAACCCTGTCTTTGACAGTACAGATAATTATGATGAATACCGTTATAAACGCGTAAATTTGGAGGAAGTTAATGAGTAACCAAGTCACAATTAATATTGATGGAAAAGAGATTGAAACACAAGAGGGCGAGTTTATCCTAAATGCTGCTCGTGCCAATGACATTTTTATACCGGCAATTTGTTATTTAACACGTTGTAGTCCTACTCTTGCGTGTCGTATTTGTTTAGTAGAAGCAGATGGCAAACAAGTGTATGCTTGTAATGCAAAAGCTAAAGACGGAATGCAAATCACTACGTCTACGGAGAATATTGAATTAGAACGTAGAGCTATTATGGAAGTCTATGATGTAAATCATCCTCTTCAATGTGGTGTTTGTGATCAGTCAGGTGAGTGTGAGCTACAAAACTATACCTTAGAGCTTGGCGTAGATTCTCAAAGCTATTCAATTCCTGATGTTGCACGTCCAGTACTTGACTGGGGTCATATTCATTATGATGCTGGCCTTTGTATTGTTTGTGAACGTTGTGTGACGGTTTGTAAAGACATGATCGGTGATAACTCACTGACCACTATTGCTCGTGGTGGAGAGGGTATTGCAGATGCTCATAAAGAGTCTATGCCTAAAGATGCGTATGCAATGTGGAACAAACTTAATAAGTCTATTATCGGTTTAACTTCAGGTGAACAGATGTTAGATTGTACTTCTTGTGGAGAGTGTGCTGCGGTTTGTCCAGTTGGCGCTCTTGTTAACACAGACTATATGTACACCTCTAACTCATGGGAACTTAACAGAGTACCAGCAACATGTACGCACTGTTCTGCTGGTTGTCAAATCAATTATGACGTTAAGCATGAGTCAATCGCTTCTCCAGAAGACAAAATCTACCGTGTAACGAATGAATGGAACTATGTTTCACTTTGTGGTGCAGGACGTTATGGTTATGATTATGAAAACAGAGGCGTAACTAAAGATGAGACTGCCTTTGCTAATGCATTAACTGCATTTGAAAAAGCAGACACTATCAAGTTTACATCGACTATCACAAATGAAGAAGCACACATCCTTCAAACATTAAAAGAGACTAAGGGTTATAAACTTATAAATCCTGAAGCGAAAGCTTTCCAGACTTTCTTAAAAGACTATTCTGAGATCTCAGGAACAGCTGTATACGGTTCAGACCTAAAAGTGGCTCATGACTGTAACTTCATTGTATCAGTAGGGTCTGCTCTTAAAACAGATAATCCAAATGCACGTTACGCGTTTAACAACTCAATGACAATGAACAAGGGCGCTGGTTTATACTTCCACCCAGTAGTTGACCCAGTAATCAATCAAATGGGTAAATCGGTTATGTCTATCAACCATGCTCCACTTCAAGAAGAAGCAGCGCTTTATCTGATCTTAGATCTCTTTGCTAAGAAAGAAGCACTACCAGCTTCTGTAACTGAGTACCTTGCGAGTTTTCACTCAAGTAAGACGATAACTGTTGAAGAGACGATCAAAGAAAAAGTTGTTGAAATCGTTAAAGAGATGAAAGT
>JBFFDB010000043.1:0-7541 GCA_041559595.1 Sulfurimonadaceae bacterium | reverse complement strand
AGAAGACCCTAATGCAGAACCTGAAGATTCAATGTGGTTATGGACCAACTCTCCTGAGAATGCTCCTGATGAGGCAGAATATATAGAAATTGGTTATGCTCATGGTGACCCAGTTACACTTAATGGTGAAGCTATATCTCCTGCGACAATGCTAAAATCACTAAATGATTATGGAAACAAGCATGGTATTGGACGTATTGATATCGTTGAAAACCGCTTTGTTGGTATGAAAGCGCGTGGATGTTATGAAACTCCAGGTGGAACGATCATGCTAAAAGCGCACCGTGCTATCGAATCAATCACACTTGATAGAGAAGCAGCTCACCTTAAAGATGAGATGATGCCTCGTTATGCCAAACTCATCTATAACGGTTTCTGGTTTGCACCAGAACGTGAAATGATGCAAGCATCAATAGACAAATCTCAAGAATTTGTAAATGGTGTCGTTCGTCTTAAACTTTATAAGGGTAATGTGATCGTTGTAGGTCGTGCATCTGCTGATTCACTCTTTAATGAAGAATATTCAACTTTTGAAGAAGATGAAGTATACAACCAAAAAGATGCAGAAGGTTTTATCAAGCTTAATGCACTTCGTTTTATTATTGCTGGTAAAGCAAGAAAGAAATAGTTTATTCCTAAACTATATCTACCCCTTAAGGGTACCTAAACTTAGGTATCCTCTTTCATTTTTTACAAGCAACTTTAGTCAGTTGTTAGTAATATTACACTTATATTTAAAATCAAGGTAAAACCATGAGTACCGAAATGAAAAAGATAGACCCAGAATCAGCTGAATTTCAAACAGAACTAGCAAAAACTATAAAATTTACAGACAAGGTTGTCGAGCAATTTGGATATGCCTACAATCCTGATAATTTAATCAATGAAGGTATCCAAATGGGCTTAACACGTAATAAGCTCATCTATGAGAAGCGATATTGTCCATGTTTTTTTGTAACCGGAGATAAAGAAGAAGATCGTATCTGTCCATGTAAACCAGCTATCGAGCATGAAATACCAAACGATGGTGTATGTCACTGTCAGATCTTTTGTACACCAGAATACGCTGCAGCAAAAGCTGCAAAAGATGAATTAGAAGCAGTCACACATGAGCATTCACGTGGACTGACAACTAGCGAATGTGAAACATTACTGATGCAAAGCGATATTGACTCTGATGAACTTATCTCATTATTGGAAGCCCGTGAATTAGGGATGGTAGACTTCAATTTACTGGACGTACGTGAGTGGATGGAACATCAAAGCGGACATATTGAAGGAACAAATGCCTTAGTACCAACAACAAGTTTTTATGACTCTTTAGAAAAAGCAGCACTGGACAAAGATAAAAGCTTGATCGTATATTGTCATGTTGGAAGTAGAAGTGCACATTGCCAACGAATCCTCTCAACGATGGAATTTAAAAGTGTAGTCAATTTGGCGCATGGTATTTCAGGTTATCGTGGTGAAGTCGTTCGATAGGCACTTTAGGCATAATCTAAGAGCAAATCTGCTAGAATCGCATAAACTATAATTATATAAAGAGAATGCAGATGAAAGTATTATTGACAAAAGATGTAAAAGGGCTTGGTAAAGCTGGCGAGGTTAAAGAAGTTAAAGACGGATATGGTCAAAACTTTTTAATCGGAAAAGGTTTTGCTAAAGCAGCTACAAATGCCGTTCTAAACCAGCACAAAGCTTCTGAAAAGAAAAAAGCTGAAGATGATGCAGCGGAGCTTGCTCGTCTTAAAGAAGTTAAAGAACAACTTACAACTCTCACAACAACTATCAAGAAAAAAGTCGGTGAAAATGGTCATTTATTTGGTTCTGTCACTAAAGATGAAATTGCTCACGCTGTAGAAGATCAACATAAAATTGTTATTGATAAAAAACATATTGTTCATAAACTTTCGATGAAAGAACCAGGTGAATATGAGATTGACCTAAAGCTTGGTCATGGTTTACATGCAATGATGAAGATCAATATTATTAGTGAATAAGGCTGCACATGTTTGACGCAACTACCATACTTGCTTATAAGGGCAAAAACAAGGCTGTTATCGGTGGAGATGGTCAAGTCACCTTTGGCGACTCTGTTTTAAAAAACAATGCAACTAAGATACGCACCCTTTATAAGGGTGAGATACTTGCTGGATTTGCCGGTTCAACTGCTGATGCATTTAACCTCTTTGATATGTTTGAAGGTTTTTTAGGCGAGCGAAAAGGTGATCTTATTAAAGCCGTAATCGATTTTTCAAAAGCATGGAGAAAAGATAAGGTCTTGCGTCGACTTGAAGCAATGATGATTGTATTAAACAAAGATCACATCTACATTCTTACAGGCACTGGAGATGTGGTTGAACCTGAAGATGGTGAAATAGCTTCTATAGGCAGTGGTGGAAATTTTGCTATATCAGCAGCCCGTGCACTTAAACGTCATGCTAATATGGATGAAGAGGCTCTTGTTAAAGAATCTTTACAAATTGCTTCTGAACTGTGTATTTATACAAATAATAATATCAAACTTCTTTCATTGGATAAGTAATGAATATGACACCTAAACAAACGGTAGCTTACTTAAATGAGTACGTTATCGGTCAAGATGATGCAAAAAAGACAATTGCGATAGCACTTCGTACTCGCTATCGTCGTATGCAACTCGACGAAAACCTTCAAGACGAAGTAATGCCAAAAAATATTTTGATGATTGGTTCGACTGGTGTAGGGAAGACAGAGATAGCACGCCGCTTAGCGAAGTTAATGAGTCTTCCTTTTATCAAAGTAGAAGCCAGTAAATATACTGAGGTTGGATTTGTTGGTCGTGATGTAGAGTCAATGGTACGTGACTTAGTGATGACATCTATTAGCATCGTTAAAAAAGAGCATCAAGAAAAAAACATTGAACAAATCGGGAACTATGTTCTTGACAAGATCGTTGATAAACTGCTTCCCCCTCTTCCACTGATGGCAAGTGCTGAAAAAAAGGAAGAGTATAAAGAGTCATACTCTCGCATGAAAGAGCGTGTCATTAACGGTGATATGGATGAAAAAGTCATTGATATCGAAATACCTAAGGGATCGATAGACTTTAATGATACAAACATGCCTCCTGAAATGGCAAAAATACAAGAATCATTTTCTAAAATGTTTATAGGATTAAACAAAGAAGACCTTAAACAAGAAGTTACGGTATATGATGCTAAACACATCTTAAAAGAAGAAGCAGCTACGAAACTACTTGATATGAACCGTATTCATAAAGAAGCCCTAGAACGCGCTGAAACTGGCGGGATAATCTTCTTAGATGAAATTGATAAAATTGCTGTTGGTGCGAAGAATGATGGACGAAGTGATCCAAATAAAGAGGGTGTACAAAGAGATCTTCTCCCTATCGTTGAAGGGTCTAGTGTTTCAACAAAGTTTGGTCAGATAAAAACAGATCATATTCTCTTTATAGCAGCGGGTGCATTTCACGTGAGCAAGCCTAGTGACCTTATTCCTGAGTTACAAGGCCGTTTTCCTTTACGCGTTGAATTAAACTCTATGACAGAAGAAGCCCTTTATCAAATACTTACTCAAACAAAGAACTCACTACTTCGCCAATATGAAGCACTGTTAAAGGTTGAGAACATTGAGCTTAGTTTTGATGATGATGCGATTAAAGCCCTAGCCCATCTCTCTCATGCTGCTAATCAAAAAACAGAAGACATTGGTGCGCGTCGTCTGCATACTGTGATTGAAAAAGTGATTGAAGACATCAGTTTTGAAGCAGATGAAAGAAGTGGTGAAAAAATCATTATTACCAAAGAACTGGTACACGAAAAACTAGACATGCTCATTGAAGATGAAGACATTGCTCGCTATATATTATAAGGATTCAAATTGAATACTACAGAAGAAACAAAAGCTGGCTTCGTAGCCATCGTTGGACGCCCAAATGCTGGTAAAAGCACCTTAATGAATGCCTTACTTGGTGAAAAGATCTCTATGGTTTCTCAAAAAGCCAATGCTACGCGTAAACGTATCAACGCTATTGTCATGCATAAAACAAACCAAATCATCTTCGTTGACACGCCAGGTCTGCATGAAAAAGAGAAGATGCTTAACCAATTCATGATGGAAGAAGCACTACGTGCTATTGGTGACTGTGACCTAACACTTTTTCTAGCTCCTGTCACTGACTCAACAGAAGACTATGAAAAGTTTCTAAAACTTACTAAGCGTCCGCATCTTGTACTACTCAGTAAAATTGACCACGTTAGTAATGAAAAGATCCTTCAAAAGATTCAAGAGTATCAGAGCCTTCAAGATAATTTCTTAGCGATTATTCCGGTATCTGTTGCTAAGGGCGGTATTGGATTTGAACAAATCTTAGATGAGATTTCAAAACATCTCCCCGTTTCACCTTATTTATATGACCCTGATGATTTAACAACAGAAATGCTACGTGATATTTATAAAGAATTTATACGTGAAGCTATCTTTGACAATATTAGTGAAGAAATCCCTTATGAATCAGATGTCTTGATAGACAAGGTAGAAGAAGGGCCAACACTTGAGAAGATAAGAGCGACTATCATCGTTGAAAAGCAGACCCAAAAAGGTATTATTATCGGTAAGGGTGGCGCTGCTATCAAACGTATTGGTAGAGATGCTCGCTTACAAATTGAAAACCTTATTGGGAAAAAGGTCTTTTTAGACCTTTTCGTGTCAGTCAAAAAAGGCTGGACAAATGACAAAAAATTTCTTGATGATATGGGCTATAAGTTCTAGGAGACTGATGCGTTACTTTCTAATTTATTTATTTTTTCTTGCTTCACTAGCAGCCAACGATAAACTTATTGATCTATACCAGAAAGAAGGCCTCAGCGCCATTGAAAAGATTTTCGATACTCAACTCACTTCTCAAGAGTATTGGAATAATAAGCTTCACTCAATAGACACACGTTTTGGGTATCTAGAGGGGACAAATTATTTATTAGCCTGTGATAAAAATCAGACCTCATTAAAGCTCTATACAAAAGATAGAAACAACTCCTTTATACTAGAAAGTGATTTTTCCGCCTTTGTAGGAAAAGTAGATGGAGATAAACAAAGAGAAGGTGATCTTAAAACACCCATTGGCGTTTATAAGTTAATTCAAAAACTCAATAAAGTAGATCCCTTTTATGGGCCTCTCGCATTTGTTACCTCATATCCAAATTCTTTTGATAAGGTCAGAGGAAAAAATGGTTCAGGTATTTGGGTTCATGGTCTACCACTAAATCAAGAAAGAGATGATTATACCAAAGGGTGTATTGCTATAAACAATGCTAATATAAAGCATATTGAAGATCAAATAGATGTGGAAAAAGCTCTTGTTTATATAGACAAAAAACCCTTTATAAATGTAAAAAAAGAGACCTTATCTATACTTCTTAGTCAACTCTACACATGGAGAAAAGCCTGGAAAGAGAGTGACATTGAGACATACCTAAGTTTTTATGATCAAAACTTTAAACGTAATGATGGACTTGATAAAAAAAGTTTTTCTGAGTATAAAAAACGTGTTTTCGCTAAACAAGAGTATAAGAACATACATTTTAGCAAAATAAATATTTTACCGTATCCAATGGAAGGAAATGAGAACCTCTATCTTATAAGCTTTCATGAAGAATACTCTTCTAGTAGCTACTCTTTTAGTGGAGAAAAAGAGTTATATATACATTTAGACACTCAAAAATTTACAATACTAGCTGAGAAATAGATGAAATATATTTTGACCCTTTTACTCTATTTTATCTCTTTAGATGCAAAACAAGATTTTAACACTTATAAAATCAAGGGGGAATCTCCAGGCCCCACTCTTTTAGTCTTTGGAGGCATTCATGGAAATGAGCCTGGTGGGTATTTTGCAGCATCTATCCTTGCACAGCACTACACTATTCAAACTGGAAACCTTTGGGTTATTCCTAACGTAAACAAGGAGAGCATCTTACGATTTCGCAGAGGCCTACATGGCGATATGAATAGAAAGTTTTCTGAAATTTCTGATGATGATCCTGACCTACCGATTATTAAACAGCTTAAAACTTTAATTACAGACCCCGAAGTAAGTCTCATACTTAATCTGCATGATGGACATGGTTTTTTTCGTGAAAAATATCAAAATACTATTTTTAACCCAGGTGCTTGGGGCCAAACTTGTGTAATTGATCAATTAAAACTTGATAACAATAATAGTTTTAATGACTTAGGCTGTATCGCTGATCAAGTGAGCACACAACTCAATAAACATCTTTTACAAAACCATCATAGTTTTAATGTACGCAACACTCAAACAAAAAAGAAGAAAAATGAGATGAGACATTCTCTAACTTACTTTGCAATCAACCACAATAAAGCAGCTTTTGCCATTGAAACAAGTAAAGAATTAAAAACAACAGTTCAAAAAGTATATTATCAACTACGTGCAATTGAAGCCTTTATGCAAATCATGGGAATACAGTACCAAAGGGACTTTGAACTAGTTTCTGAGAACATACAAAATATTACAGAAAATAACGGAAATATTGTAATAAATAAAAACATATCCCTAAATTTGGGAGGCTTAAGAAAAAATTTAAGTTATTTTCCGCTACAATCGGAACAGAACGAGTTAATTTTCACACATCCTCTTGGTGGAATGCGTGAGACTGACAGGTTTATTGATTTATATATTGGAGAAAAAAGAATCTCACATCTAAGCAAAGCAAACTTTGCAATGCAAATGTGTGAAGGTCCTTTTGAAGCAATAATTGATGGAGAATCAAAATCCATTGATTTACCTTCAGAAGTTAAAATTTTGTCCGATATAGTTTTGAACGCACCAAAGGGTTACCGACTTAACATTATCGGTTATACAGACCCTAAGTATAAAAATGAGCTGGGACTAAAAATTAGTAAACCATCTCTCTTAAAACGTTTTTCACTTAATCATGAAAAAACACGTTTTAGGGCTGAGTTTTATAAAGACAATACCTTTTGTGGTATGCTAGTCTTAAATTATGTAGCTAGGAAAATTGAATGAATCAGAAGCAAGCCTTCTCCGGCACAATATCTGCTAACCCTTATAACAATACATATTACACAGGTACAACAACACAGATCAAAGTTGCTGACAAACCTAAATATGAAAAAGAACAATACGCACTCTCTTATCTTAAGACTCAAGATTTCATAACAACACAGATCTCTGTTAGTAAGAATATACCTGAAGATGATATAGGTGATGCAATTGAAAGTCAGGTTTATGAAGAACTTGGCCTTGATATGGCAATTGAATATCAAATCAATTATGTTGAGTCTGCAGACACTGCGGAGGATGGAAATAAAAACTATCATGTTTTTGTTGTTGATCCACTAAGTCTGAATGAAACATTTGCAAATGTAACAGATCAAATAAAATATATTGATAATATCATTCCTGCACCTCTGTTATTACGCAGCTTATATAAGAAAGAAATAATTGAAGAAAGTTGCTTACACTGTTTCATCTATTTTCAATCTGGTGAGGCCTTTTT
>JBFFDB010000042.1:0-7603 GCA_041559595.1 Sulfurimonadaceae bacterium | reverse complement strand
TTGCAAAAGAGGGTTTTAAAAATCAGATGCAACTTATTGATACGCTTCGTTGTGCTAAGCATCTGTATAGTGAACAAGAGTTCCATCGTTTACAATATCTTCGTTATGCACTTGAACTTTATAAAGAAGAAGATGCAGAAGCTAAAAAGCTTGGTGTGGTGATCAAGGCACATGACGCGATAGGTGATGTATTGATACTTAAGCTTTTTATGTCAGCATTAGCAAAACGTGTTAAAGAGTTATATCCTGATGCAAACCCTATGCAACGTCTAGTCGAGCTGACGAAGGAACCTGTATACATGAATAAGCCGCTACGTTTTGGAAAACATAAGGGTAAGACGATCGAGGACCTTGTCATCAGTGATAAGGGCTATATAGACTGGATGAAGAAGAACATGGATTTAGATGATGATATGAAGTACACAATCTCTCGTGCTTTAGGTGAAGTCTAAGTCACCACCGAGACAATTTTCTTTTTAAGTAAACTCCCTCTTCAATAAATAATCAACACAATTAGACAATATAGGACAACAATGAAAGCCTCAAACATTATACATTCGTTAAGCGCACTTATCGATTCAAAAATCCCATCATTGATATGGGGAGTTAGCGGCATTGGAAAATCATCTCTTGTTAAGAAGATAGCAAGTGATAGGAAAATAGAGTTAATTGATCTTCGTCTTTCACAAATGAATCAAATAGACTTTAAAGAAGGCTCTTTTTTACCTAAAGATGGGGAGGGGATTCTTCTCTTAGATGAACTAGATACAGTGCCTGATGAACTTTTTCCCTTTGTATCTCAGCTTGTAAAAGAGCGCCAACTTGGAAAGTATACGCTTCTTGAAGATTGGTCTATAGTTGCAGTGGGTAATCCAGAAAATAAGATACCAGCATCTTTAGCAAACTCTTTTGTTCACCTTGATATGGAAGTGGATATAAACGACTGGAAAGACTGGGCCTTTAGCTCAGGAATAGATGAGCGCATCATTGCTTATGTTAGTTACAAAAATGAAGACCTTTTAAATCTAGATGCAAGCATCACTAAAAAATCTTTTACCTCACCTCATTCATGGGAAAATGTACATAAGATACTGCGTTCAGGAGTAGATGAAGACTTGCTGTTAGATGTAATAGCTGGAGCCATTGGAAAAGAGTCTGCTATCTCTTTTATGTCGTTTTCAAGCGCAGCATATAAGCTTCCTGATATTGAAGCCATCCTTTCAAGAGGTGAAGCAGAGTATCCGACTGAGAAAGATGTTTTATACACACTCAGTACGGTACTTGTCTCATTTTTACTTAACTATCCAGATGAGCAGAACTTAGAAAATGTGCTTAAGTATCTACTTGAGTTAGATGCTGAGTTTGCAGTGATGATAGTACAAGACTTGCAGCGCTCTGGTCTGTCTTTGGAAAGCTCAGAAGCCTTTAATGTATGGCTTAGTAAGTTTTCCAAGCTTCTTAGCTAGTTGAAGCTCTAGCCCTTAGTGCAAGGGTTACTTGATTCATCAATCTCGCGTCGTTTACCCTTATTATTTACCTCAAAAAGCTCAACATTATAGATACTATCTTTATAGCTAACGACAAAATTATAGGTATATCCATTCTTTGGCTTAATAAAAAATGGATAATTAGTAGAACTATTATTGTTCCATAAAAACGATGAGCTTGAAAAGATAAATGAAAGATAATGCATTGTATTACTTTCAAGACCGGTAGAGATAGAAGCATTATCCAGGTATAGCGCGCCTTTATACTCTTTGTTACAACTCTTGTTAATGCTAAATATATCTACCTCGGCATTGACTGAGGAGAATAATGAGTCTGAACTGATATCTGTTGAGATAGTTAGGTTCTTATATTTTTGAGGGGGATAAGGTTTGAGCTCAGAACACCCTTGCACAAGTAAAATGATAGTGATAAGGACAAAAGGAAAAAATGTCTTATTTAAGATAGCAGACCTCATTTATTGAGTAAGGTCTGGACAGCCAAGATTCTTTCCACTTGCCCAGCCTTTTATAGCTGTAATAAGTGAGTCAAAGCCCATAGACGGTCTATAAAAGACTATTTTTGTCTTATCTTTGCTAATAGGTATGGCATCAACAACTAAGAGGTAGTAGCCATCTTTAGGTTCTTGCGAGACATTCATAACACCACTTTCATAATGTCGCTGTAAATGCAGCTCTGCTTTGTTAGCACCAATGATGACAGTAGGGTTATATTGAGCAATCAAGACTTGATAGCTTGTACTGCTTTGAGACACAGTCTTTACCTTAACATCCAAACACTTCGGTGCTTTTTTCTTAAAGGTCTTGGCAACTTCTGAAAATGGGCGGTTTACTGTGATCGTTTCGACTTCAGCCATAAAAGCATCGGGAATAGCAACTCTAAACTCTTGTGCACTTTGAGGATGGCTTATACATCCAGAAAACAGGAGTAAGGTGAGAGAAAAAATAAGACCTGTAAAGTACTTCATAGTTTGTCTTTGTATTGAGATAAAAATTATCATACCATAATTGTATAGCCATATGACAAATGTATAGCTTTTTATGCTCACTTAGATACAATGTGAAAATTTTAAAATAAGTGTATGCAGTGGATGAGATAAAAGAGTTACGAGAGCTTCTTGATAATGGTAATAATGTTTTCTTAACGGGTGGAGCAGGGGTAGGAAAAAGTTTTCTTCTTCGTGCTCTTATCGCTCAGTATGAAGTTGAGGGAAAGAAAGTTGCCAAGCTTGCTTCTACTGGTATGGCTGCATCGCTGATAACAGGTCAGACGCTTCACAGTTTTTTTTCACTGGGTATTTGTAATCATAGTTTTGACTTAGAGCGTGTTGGAAAGATAAACATTGATAAAAAGCTTTCTAAACTTCTAAAACAACTTGATGTGATTATCATTGATGAGATATCTATGGTCAGCTCAGGAGTGATGGACATGATACGTCTTCGAATCTTGCAAGCAGACTCCAAAGCACAACTCCTTATCAGTGGTGACTTCTTACAGCTTCCGCCTGTTATTAGAGAGTCCGATAAAAACAGATTTGCTTATGAAAATCCAGACATTCCTGTACAAAGAGTATATGGCTTTGCATTTGAGTCTGAAGCCTGGCAACGTTTTAATTTTGTGACATATAATCTAAGTGAAGTAAAACGAAGTAGTGATGAACATTTTATTTATATCTTGGACAAGATACGCCATGGTACTAAAGATGCAGAGGTCATTGAGTATATTCAATCACTTATTCGTCCGCTTCCATCTGATATGCAAGACCATACTCTTTTGTTTGGAAAAAATGTTTCAGTCGAACGCCATAATGCCAAAGAGTTACTTTCACTTGAGGGTGACTTATATCGTTTTGAAACAGGTGTACAAACCTATGTTAAGAATGTAAAAGATAATGAGATCGAACGTTTTTTAAATGATTCACGTTTGCCTAAGGTCTTAGAGTTAAAGATTGGTGCACCTGTTCTTTTTATGCGAAATGCATGGAACTATTTCAATGGAGAAAAAGGTGTAATCGCGCGTATTAATGAAGAAGAAAACTTTATTCATGTGATGAAAGACAATGGTAAATTAGTACGAGTGGAAAAAGAGCGTTTTTCTAAGAAACAGTGGACAGAGAAGATGATCGAGGGGAAGAAGCAAGAAGTCGAAGAGAGTAAATTTGATCTTTTCCAATACCCACTTGCTTTGGCCTATGCTATTACAATCCATAAGTCACAGGGGATGAGTCTGCTTGACCTTGTTATTGATCTGGATGAGATATTTGCGCCCTCTCAGTTTTATGTAGCCTTGTCACGTGCTATTTCACCACAGCGACTTTCGCTCTTACCCACAAGACGACCATTAGAAAGTTTTATCTTTGCTTCCCAAAATGCAGTGGACTTTTATAATAGAGAAGAGGAAGCTGTAAAGTAAGCTCATAGGAGCTTACAGTGGAACAACTTCAGCAGAGTAGTTTTCTAAGACAATTGTTTTTGCCTCATCAGATACAAGTTTTTTAGCCTTTCGCTTTCCGCCATAAAACTCTTTGAACTCGTCCTTGAAGTTTTGGAAAAAGTCATGAAACTTATCTGGACCAAGTACACCGACTGCGTAAATATGGCCTTTATCATCAATCTCAAGTACAATAGACGCAAGTGCTTCTTCTGCCGGACCCGCAATCTGTTTTGCGCCTTCTGCCGGATTAAATGCAGACAGATGAGAAGCACAGACAATGACACCTTTCTTATCACAACTCATGGTCTTGTTCTGACCTGAGTAGGTTACAAAACTGTCTGTTGGATTAGGGTGTGTAAGTTGATGTGAACAGATAGCAGAAAAGCCAACAAGAGTACGCATAGGACCTATGCCACCTTTCCAAATATAGCTTTCACCTGCAGCACTTGTAAGTGTGATGTCTTTTTTTGTATGCATCTTTAGATTGATAAGCATAACAGGTGTTGCGACAAAGGGGTAGTTGAAGATATATGCCTGCTCTTTTTTTAAAGATCCTAGACTTAATGGATTTCCCTCTTCATCAACTAAAAGAACCTTGTTGTAAGACTTATATAGTCTTCCGTCATCTGCTCTTAACTCACCTGTAATAAGTGAGGGTGAACAGATGACTATCGCGCCTGCAGCACTAACTCTTAGAAAATCTCTGCGTTGCATACCATCTCCTTAAGCAAAAAGGTCATTCATGATACCACGGTACCATTCACGTGTTGCTTTTGCATTCATCTTAGATCTAAATCTACCGTCATTTCCTTTAGGTACATGTCCCTTACCTTTGATAACTGAGCCATCAAAGGAGAAATCATGGACAACCATAATCCCTTCTTCTGGTTTATCACCGACCATAGAATAACAAACATTTCCAGCCTTGACCGTTTGTGTCTTTACAATAAGCTCATGTGTCTTTCCATGAAGTTTGGCAGCAACTTCTTTCGCACACATCTTACCAGCCCAGTTTGCTGTTTGACCTGATGGTGGGATAGCATGTCCGACTACATCACCAACAGCGTAAACATTGGCATCGCTCTTCGTAGCAAAAGAACAACCGTTCATTACAATTTTTCCAAAGACGTCATCAATGGTTTCAAGGTTTGCCATTTCAACAACTGGATTGGCCTTGTTGTAAGCGATAAGGTTTAGTACCTCATAGTTCATCTCTTTAGCAGACTTTTCACCCATATCATTAGTATGCGTAAAGCTTACGATCTTCTTATCTGTATCAACATCTGAAAGCTTACAATTAGGGTGGTACTCAATGATGTCAGCATAGAGTTCACTCCATGCTTCTTTGAAGGCTGCACCTTTAGCAATCTTATCTGTCTCATTTAAGATGATGACCTTACCTTGAATCTCTTCCTTTTTCATGTAAGCTGCAATCATACATGCACGCTCAAACGGAGCAGGAGGACATCTGAACTTACCTTTAGGAACAGTGATGATTACATTACCATCTTCCATATTAGCAAGTTGGCGTTCTAAGATGATGTGTTCTTTACCCGGCATTAGTGCCGGTGGTGCAACGCGACGGATATGCTCTGTCTTGGCTGCATCCCAATGTGGGAATTGCGCCTTATAGTTATACTCAATACCAGGAGAAAGAACAAGGTAATCATAAGCCACTGCACCCTTACTAGTTGTTACCGTTTTAGCGTCTCTATCTATCTCTTTAACTTCTGCATGTAGCATTGAATAACCATTCTTTTCAATAGCTTGGTCATAATCAAACACGAAGGTACCCAGATTAATGCCTTTTAATTTTCCTAGATTAGTGTTAGAAAATGGACATGACATAAAGGTGTCATTTTTTTCAATAATTAAAACATCGAAGTTAGCGTCAATCTTCTTAAGCTCTTTGGCCACAGTTAGACCGCCAAAGCCACCACCGATAATGACTACCTGATGTTTTGCTTGAGGAACATGTCTTGTACATGCTGCCTTAGGACCTGTCTTTTCAGTACAACCAGAAAGTGCCGCTGCCGCTGCTGCTGCACCTGTTAACTTGAATATATTACGTCTTGAAATAGCCATTGTCTAACTCCATATTTAAATTTTGTCTGAACTATCATAACATAAAATAAAATTAATTTAGCATAAAGAAAGCAATAATCCATACTAAATTGCTTAGGATTAGTTCAATAAATAAATATTATAAGAATAAGGAATGGATAGATGCTTGAGCTGTTTCTATAATAACATTAGCTCCGGGAAGATAAGAGATAAGACCTGTACCTATTCCTCCCCATAAAACAGCAAGGGCAACAATCCCAATGACAAAAGGTGTGAAACTTAAGTCCAGTTGGTAACTCTGTCTTTGTTCATAAAAATACATCATAGCAATTACCTTGAAGTAATAATAGATAGAGACGAAGGCCGCTAAAATACCCAAAAGAGCAAGCCAGGAATGACCTGCTTCAATTGCAGAAGTGAAGATATAAAACTTTCCTAAAAAACCAATAGTCGAAGGAAAACCGGCAAAAGAGAGCATAAAGACAGACATCATCGCAGCAAGAAGGGGACGTTCATGTGCAAAGCCTTTTAAGTCATCATAGGTGGTTCTCTCTGTATCCCAGTGTGAAAGATAAGAGAGAATTCCAAAGGCACCAACGGCACTTAAAAAATAAGCTACAAGATAAAAGATGATGGCAGGAGCGGCAGAATTATTCAGCGCATTTATCGAAGCCAGTGCAATAAGAAGGTAACCACTGTGCACTATGGAAGAAGCTGCAAGCATGCGTTTGATGTTCTGTTGAGCAAGTGTTAGAAGTGAACCTCCAATAACAGTGATAACAGCTATGGTAATAATCAAGGGTTCAAAATAGCTGTTGACACTCTGGAAATCGACGATAAACAGACGTAAGGCAATAGAAAAGATAGCGATTTTAAAGGTTCCCGCCATAAAGGCTGTGATCGGTAAAGAAGCCCCATCATATACATCAAGTGTCCATGCTTGAAAAGGGACAGCTGATATTTTAAACATAATGGTTATTAGCATAAGTATTCCACCGACTATGACAAACTGTGTATCCTTATGCAACTGCATGTAGATGTGAATATCATTAAGGTGAGTCGAGCCGACTTGCGCATAAACGAAGGCAATACCCAAAAGGAAAAAGGCTCCCGAAAATGAACCTAAAAGTAGGTATTTGAAAAGTGCCTCAGAAGCGCGTACATTATGACGATTGATTCCAACCAAAATATACACAGCAATGGAAGCAGATTCAAGAGCAATAAAGGCAGTTAAAAGTTCATTTGCCATAGACAGTATCATCATAGAAAAAAGAGCAAACAGCACAAGTGAAAAAGTTTCTGACATGAAAAAACGAGTGGCCTGCATAAAGGCTCGTCCAGTGGCAAGCATTAAAAATGCTCCAACTAAAAATATAATATTGAATAAGGCAGAAAAACTGTCAAAGCGTAACATATGGTTAAAAAGATCGGCATGTAGATAAATCGCAAAAAGCTCACCTGTATAGGTGTTTTGAAAATATAGAGCAGCTAAGATGATCGCCATACTTAGATAAGATAAAACAGTATTGCTCCAACGAGTAAAGGCAGCAATAAGCATCATGATAACAGCGCCTAAACCAATAATAAGTAAAGAGATCGT
>JBFFDB010000041.1:0-7629 GCA_041559595.1 Sulfurimonadaceae bacterium | reverse complement strand
GTTCTTCCAATACAGTCGGACCAACCTTGTATCCTGCACCATTAGCTGTGTCAAGAACAATGCGCATTCCCTGTAAGCTAAGCTCTTTAGGAAAAGAATTTTTAAGCTGTACAATATAACGACCAATAACATCATCAATGCGCTTAGCCGAGCCTATTGCTTTACCAATCGCACATGAAGATGTCATTACAGCTGAGTCATGATAGATCTTTTCTATCTCTGCTTCTATATCAGCTGAGAGTTTATCTCCGTGTGCATTGAAAAACTTGATCCCATTATCTTCAAACGGATTATGAGAAGCAGAGATCATAATACCTGCGTCACAACGCATGTTTTCAGTTAAAAAAGCGATGGCAGGTGTTGGCATAGGACCAATTTGCACAACATCATATCCAACAGCCGTTAAACCACTAACAATAGCATTCTCAATCATATAACCGCTACGACGAGTATCTTTTCCCACTAAGATCTTCTTAGTTTTAGCATGTTGCTTAAAATAAATACCCGCAGCAATCGCAACATTCATCGCCTTACTTGCATTTAAAAAACCACCTGCTTGACCACGAACCCCGTCTGTACCAAATAACTTCATCATTAGCCTTCCTACATCTATCATAGATGAGAACCATATATATAGTATTAATTCCTAGTATTTTAACATCTCTTCTCTTTTTTACACTTAGAAGCCCTAAGAAATGATATTTTGTAATCAATTTCTTCTTTTTTGAAACTTATATAGTATCCTTAACTTATTTTTAATTATATTTCAGATAAACTTCGACTCTTAAAAAAAATATAGGGCCAATTTAGAGCACCTATGAAGGAAATATTGATATGGCTAACCATAAATCATCAGTAAAACGTATCCGTCAAACAATCAAAAAGACTGAACGTAACCGTTTCTACCGTACTCGTCTTAAAAACATCGTAAAAGACGTTCGTTCTGCAATCGACGCAGGTAACAAAGAAGAAGCAGCTGCAGCACTTAAAGTAGCTAACCAGCAAATTCATAAATTCGTAAGTAAGGGTATCTTGAAAAAAGAGACTGCTTCACGTAAAGTAAGTCGTTTACACACTGCTGTTAACGCAATTGCTTAAGAGAGTTTAACGCTTAGCGTTAGTGGTGAGATGTAGTGTGCTATTTATAGCCGAACATATTTCCTTCCACACTATCTCTTCACCGTGCTAGTGCATTTGCACTAAGCATAACTTCTTCACCCTTAACTGGAGACCCTCATGTTACAATCTAAACTATCACCTTTTTTTGAACGCTATGACGAACTAACAGAACTTCTGAGCTCACCTGATATTACCTCTGATATTAAAAAAATGACTGATCTCTCTCGTGAGCAATCAAATCTTTTGCCTGTGGTAGAAAAAGCAAAAGAGTACCTTGATCTGCTTCAAGAAATTAAAGACAACAAAGAGATGCTAGGAGACCCAGAGATGGATGAACTAGCAAAAGAAGAACTGAAAGAACTTGAACCACAAGTGCCACTGGTTGAAGACGAACTAAAAGGTCTTCTTGTTCCTCAAGATCCAAATGATGACCGTAACATTTTCTTAGAGATGCGTGCAGGTGCAGGTGGAGATGAGGCAGCAATATTTGTTGGTAACCTTTTTACTGCGTATACGCGTTATGCCGAACTTAAGGGATGGAAGATTGAAATCATGTCTACCTCAGATGGTGATGCAGGTGGATATAAAGAAGTAATTGCCCTGATAAAGGGTGAAAAAGTATACTCTTATCTTAAACACGAGTCTGGGACACACCGTGTTCAACGTGTTCCTCAAACAGAGTCTCAAGGCCGTGTTCACACGTCTGCTATCACCGTTGCTATCATGCCAGAGGTTGATGATGTTGAGATTGAGATTAATGCCAGCGACCTTAAAATCGATGTTATGCGTTCATCTGGATGTGGTGGACAATCTGTAAATACAACCGATTCTGCTGTACGTATTACGCACTTGCCAACTGGTCTTGTTGTAACCAATCAAGATCAAAAGTCTCAACATAAAAACAAAGACAAGGCGATGAAAGTTCTTAAAGCTCGCCTATATGACCTTGAGATGCAAGAGAAGATGCAAGCTGATGGTGCTGCGCGTAAAGAACAAGTAGGGACAGGTGACAGATCAGGTCGTATCCGTACCTATAACTACCCACAAAACCGTATCTCAGATCACCGTATCAATCTTACACTTTACCGTTTGAATGAAATACTTGGCGGTGGATTAATGGATGAGATCATTGAACCGCTTCAGGCGCATTATCAAGCAGAAAAAATCAAAGCAGCTGGTTTATAGCCACGATTTATCCGCTTTTTTACACTTTCTAAATAAATATTTCTTATTTTTTAAACTCTTAGGTATAATTGTGCCAATTACGCCTAGGAGCCCTTTATGAAAACACTCACCTTACTCTTTGTCTTAAGTATTTCACTTTTTGCCCAAAACATAACCTACCTACAAGTTCACAACGTAAAAAGTACAGATGCCTTAAATATTCGTGAAAAAGCGGATCATACTTCAAAAAAGCTATCTAGTATTCCTTATACTGAGAAATGTGTTATTAATTACGGATGTGGAAAAGATATAACTCTTGAAGCGATGGGAAATATGCATGAGCAAGAGATAAAAGACTTTTTGGCTCAATCAAAAGAGAATTGGTGTTATATAAAGTACAACAAAACAGCCGGTTGGGTCAATAACAAGTACCTGAAACCATCAACTGCAAGCTGTAAATAAATATTTTTAGACTAAAGCTCTTTTTCTTTCCATTGGATAAGAGCTTGTTCTTCATAAAACTTTTTCAAAAGTTTTCTGCCTTCAATAGAAATAACGCCTTTATATACTTTTTGTCTACTAAATGAGCTTCTTAATTCCCCTTCAATTTCCTCAGGTAATCTGTTTATAAACCCATACATATCAAATCTTGTTTTAGGCAGCATACAATTGATATATTCTTTGCCGCTTTCTCTTCCTTCGATCGTTTCAGAACTACATTCAAATCGAATACTTTTCTTTGCATTAAACTGTATACTTGCACCTATAAAACGCGCATTATTATGCTTATAATAGTGTTCAAAGACAAATCCCTCCACTGGTCGTGAAGCATAATTTTTTCCCACACAGTACTTGACATTAATATCATCTGCATCCATCTTACCAAGTTCTAGGCAGGCTATATTTTGGTCAATAAAATTATTTTTTACAAAAACATACTCGTCACTTGTATATTTGACATAATCTCCTTTTTGAACAGTGCTGCACCCAAAAATTAGCATAGTTATCATAAACATCATAATTATTTTCATATATCTCTCTTTTATAAAATATCGTTTTACATTCTAGCATATCGAAATAAAAACTCTATAAGATATTAAGTCATATATCGATTACTTTAATATATAATTATCAGATATTAATAGAGTAAACTCTATATTTTAGATACAAAGGCACGCGGAATGAATAACGACCAGTCCCAAGACTCAAACGAACTAAAAGATGAACTCTTTTTAGAGAACAAAAATAAATTCTCTGAAGTGTTCGAAGACTTTAAAAACAATCCTGAAAACTTCAGCCCATACTTTGAAAACATGAAAGAGATTGACATGTGGATTAAAGAGGAATATACTTCATGAAAATACTTTCATCAGACCTTTACCAAGAACAACTCAAAGCAATATTACAACCTGTCCTTGAGCATGATCCGCAAAATGCGAAAAGCTTCAAACTTTACTTAGACACTATTATCATTAATATGCCCTCAAAAGCAAAGAAATATAAACAATCTAAATTTTTTGATAATGAGGATATCAGAGATATTGAACACCAAGGGTATATTATCCCATTTTACATGGATGAAGAGAGTGAAACATATGTTGTTTTAGGTATCGTAAAAGCAGATTAAAATCCTCACAATTTCTCCACAATAATTAGATATATTCTTAATTGTGAACAAGTATTAAGTAGCTCTCTGCTATAGAATTTAGCCTATATAGTTAATAGCTGTCTAAGTATCAGAGCCCTTTTGTTCCTTATAGTAACAAGGGGTATTGAAATAGGTCCCAAACTCATCAAAACTAAATGAATATTTTAGTACACTGCATTCGTATGATTTTCATTATACACCTATGCAGGTGTTGAAATTTCTTATGAGTACGTCTCATAAATTACGATTTAAAAGATTCTTACCATCTAAAATCGTGCGCTCCATCCAGAGTGTACGCGTGGAAGTATCGATCAATTTAAAATGAAATCTAAACCAACCAAACTAGAAAGGGAGAAACAATGAAGAATGAAAATTCTCAAAAAGATTTAGCATTATCTAATAATACAGAATCAAGCAGAAGAAGCTTTTTCAAAAAAACTGCTTCTATCGGTGCTGTTGCTGCTGCTACTGCATTATCAGCAAGCGAAGCATCACATGCAGATGATCATGCAATCATGCACCATCCAGCATGGGGACAAAAACTAGGAGACCCTGTAACTAAAAACCGTTACGGTGTACCATCGGCTTACGAGCACAACAATACAAGAAGAAACACTAAGCTACTAGCTTCAGGTAACTTCCAAGCATCAATTGCTGTATGTCCTATTCACGAATCAGAAGGTATCATTACTCCAAATGGTCTTTTCTTCTCTCGTTGTCATGGTGGTACTGCTCATATTGATCCAAATGAGTTCCGTCTTATGATTCACGGTGCTGAATTAGAGAGTGATATCGTTCTTACTCTTGAAGAGCTTAAGCGTTACCCACGTGTAACTCGTACTCACTTCATCGAATGTCCAGCTAACGGTGGTCAAGAATGGCGTGGGCCTCAATTCAACTCTTTACAGTTTGCTAAGGGCTTCATGAGTTCTGCAGAATGGACTGGTGTTTACATCAAAGAGATTATTAAAGATCTTGGTGTTAAAGCTGGTGCACAGTGGATGCTTGCTGAAGGTTCTGACAACTCTGAAATGGGTCGTACAATCCCTATGGATAAAGTTATGGACGATGCAATGCTAGTTTGGGGACAAAATGGTGAAGCACTACGTCCTGAACAAGGTTACCCAGTTCGTCTTCTTGTTCCAGGTTGGGAAGGTAACTTATGTGTTAAATGGCTTAAGCGTTTAGAGTTCTCTGCAGAGCCATTCTACTGTAAAGAAGAAACATCTAAATATACTGCACTTAAGAAGTCTGGTAAAGCAATCCAACACTTCTATGCAAATGAAGTTAACTCGACTGTAGTTACTCCATCTCCAGAGAAACCATGGACAAACCTTAAAGATGGTGACATCGTTGAAATCGAAGGTTTAGCATGGTCTGGTATGGGTACAATTACTGGTGTTGATATCTCTTTTGACGGTGGTAAAAGCTATGTTGAGGCTAATCTAAAAGGCCTAATTCTTCCAAAATCATGGACTCGTTGGAGCTACATGCACACGTATAAGAAAGGTGAAACTCTTCTTCTTACTTCTCGTGCAATGGATGACGCTGGATTTATTCAGCCAACTGTAGATCAAGAAACTGATGTACTTGGTGTAGAAGGTGTTTACCACAGAAATGGTGTAGAGACTTGGGAAGTAACAGCAGAAGGAAAGGTGAATCATGTTCAAATTAGATCGTAAATTAATTATATCTGCTTCAGTAGCTGCTGTTGCAGCTCTATTTGCAGTTGGTTGTGGTGGCGGTGCCACTGCACCTGCTGAGTTAGCATACACAAATGGTAAAGCTACTATCGATGGTGGTACATATAGCCCTGTAGCTAACGGTATGACTGGTCCATATGCAGTTAATACTCAAGAAGTTCCTGCACTTAACCATGGTAGAAGAGCAACTGCAAATGAGATCGCAGCTTGGGACAAAGATGTTACACCAACTGTACTTCCTCCAGTAGGAGCAGGTACTGTTTCTGAAGGTGAAGAACTTTATGAAGCACAATGTGTTATGTGTCACGGTGACTTTGGTTCAGGTGGTGGTGGATACCCTTCACTAGCTAAAGGTAATGCATATAAATTACAAAAGACATTAACTAACCAAAGAAATAAGCCAGACAATGATGGTCCGGTTCGTGTATTCGGTTCTTACTGGCCAGATGCAAGTACAATGTGGTGGTACATCCAATCAGGTATGCCTCATCCAAACACTAAATCATTATCAGATGACGAAACATACGCACTTACTGCTTATATGTTAAGTATCAATGAACTACGTGTTGACGGTGAAGTTGTTGAAGATGATGATTTCGAACTGAACAGAGATAACTTTGGAAAAATCGAAATGCCAAACAAAGATGGTTTTGAGCCAAACATTGATGGTCCAAATGCTCTTGAAGACGTACGTAAGTACTACGCTAACCCAACTAACTTTGGTGCTATCAAAGTTAAGCCAAGTGAGCGTTGTATGAAAGACTGTCAAAAACCAACAGCTAAGGTTGTTCGTATTAAAGAGGGTGGTGGTATTAGAGATTTCTTACCACCGATCTCAATCGTAAGAGACCTTCCTAAAAAAGAAGGTGGGTTCGATCCTAAAGCTGCTTATGAAAGCAACTGTGCAATGTGTCACTCATCTTTCTTAGCACCAGGTAGTTCTGACTGGGCTGGTTATACGCCAAAAGGTATTGATAAAGTTTATGCAAACGGTATCAATGGTACTGAGGGTGGAATGCCTGCTAAAGGTGGCTCAAGCCTATCAGACGCAGAATTTAAATCAGTGGTTGATTATTTAATCTCTGGTAAATAAAACAAAGGAAACAAACATGCAAAGAAGAAAATTTTTAAGCCTAAGTGGTTTAGCAGCTGCTGCTGCTCTAGCACCTTCAGTTCACGCTGAAGACTTTAGAAAAACAAAACCTACAGTATGGACTGCTCATACTGTTGAAGACGCTATTACAGCAATGTATGGTACAGCTAAAGCTACTGAAAGTGGTGTAACTGTAACTATGCCAGATGTAGCAGCAAACGGTGGAGCTGTTCCAATCAATGTAACATCTGATATTGATGCAAAGACTGTAGCAATTTTTCAAAATGCTAACCCTGAATCTGCTGTAGCAGCATTCACAATTCACGAAAACAGTGTAATCAACTATGACCTTAAGATCAAACTTAAGTCAGATGGTACGCCAATTACAGTTACTGCAATTGTAGAAGGTAAAGATGGGAAGCTGTACTCAGGTACAAAAACTCTTACGGTAGCACTTGGTGGTTGTGAAGGTTAATCAACCTCCACATTTATTAAGAAATTAAATAAAGGTATATTTATGAAAATCAAAGCAAAACTAAAAGGTGATATCGTAAAAGTTAAAGCTATGGCTAAACACGATATGACAACATATGATCAAGCAAAGAAAAAAACTGGAAATAGCGATGATGCTAACTTCATCACTCGTATTACAGCATCTGTAAACGGTAAACTTGTATACGAAATGTCTACAAGCCAGTTTCTTGCTAAGAACCCAATTATGAAGTTTCAATTCAAAGGTGCAAAAGCTGGCGATAAAGTTGAAATGACATGGACTGACCGTAAAGGTAATACTAAAACTGACAGTGTTAAGATCAAGTAATTTACTTGAGCTAGCAAAAGGCCCTATCCTTTACAGGGTCTTTACCCACATACATACTATCGCTATAATACGGTATGAAATC
>JBFFDB010000040.1:0-7705 GCA_041559595.1 Sulfurimonadaceae bacterium | reverse complement strand
ATGCGCAGGGTTGATTGAAATATTCATTAGTCTTCCTTTTTATCAAAGTCTAGTAGGTCTTTTGCTTGGATCATATCTTTATCACCACGTCCAGAAAGATTAACAATTATCGTTTGACCTTCTATGTTTTTAATTTTTTTCAAGTAAGCAACGGCGTGTGAACTTTCAAAAGCAGGGATAATACCTTCTTTACGAGATAACCACACAAAGGCTTCTAGGGCTTCATCATCCGTTACAGAGTCATAAGAAACACTATTATTGTCTTTATGAAAAGCATGTTCCGGACCGATTCCAGGATAATCAAGTCCAGCAGAGATAGAATGAGCTTCTAAAACCTGTCCATCATCATCTTGAAGTAGGTATGATAATTGGCCATGTAAGATACCCGGACGACCTTTTTCTAAAGAAGCGCCATGCTTGTCTGTATCTACACCAAGTCCGCCAGCTTCTATACCAACGCATTCAACTTCTTTATCTTCTAAGAAGTGCTGAAAGGCTCCAATAGCATTTGAACCACCACCAATACAAGCGATAACCTTATCCGGGAGTTTTCCTTCAAGTTCTAGTATTTGAGCACGAGCTTCCCAGCCGATAATAGCCTGAAAGTCACGTACCATCATAGGGTAGGGATGTGGGCCTGCAACTGTACCAATAATATAAAAGGTATCGCGCGCATTAGTAACCCAATGGCGAATTGCGTCATTCATCGCATCTTTGAGTGTACGGCTTCCACTCTCAACAGAATTCACCTTAGCACCAAGAAGTTTCATTCTGAATACATTAAGCTCTTGACGTTCAACATCTTTTGCACCCATAAAGATTTCACATTCTAGTCCTAGTAAGGCACAAATGGTTGCAGTTGCAACACCATGTTGTCCTGCACCAGTTTCAGCAATAACCTTTTTCTTTCCAAGTCTTTTGGCCATTAGACCTTGAGCAATAACATTATTGACCTTGTGTGCACCCGTATGATTAAGGTCTTCACGTTTAAAGTAAATCTTTGCACCTAATTCATCAGAGATGTTTTGTGCAAAATAAAGTGGAGAAGGGCGGCCTACATAATCTTTAAGATAATAATGCACTTCCTTCCAAAACTCTTCATTATGACGAAGCTCTTCATATTTTTCTTTTAATTCTAAAAGAGCAGGCATCAATGTCTCTGGAACATATCGTCCACCAAATGCAACACTGTCTACACTAAAACTTCCAAAATGACCATTCTCATCAGGGTCAAATTTACTTTTTGAGGGGATATACACTATTTTTCTCCTAGCACACTATATACAGGTGCGATTTCTTCTAGTTTTTTACTTCCACCAAGGAAGTCTAAGCTCATAATAAAGCATGATTCGACACACTTGCCGCCTGATTTTTCAATAAGGTTTGCAGCGGCAAAGGCAGTTCCGCCTGTTGCTATTAAATCATCTATCAACAATACACGGGCGCTTTCTATATTTCTGAAGGCATCGATATGGATTTCAACTTCATCAAAACCATATTCCAAGGCATACTTCTCAGAGATAGTCGTATAAGGAAGTTTTCCTTTTTTACGAATGGGCACAAAACCTATGCCTAAATCACGAGCAAGCGCCGCACCGAATATAAATCCACGAGCATCAATATCGGCAATAAAGTCAAGTTCCATATTTTTATAGCGATCACGAAGGTGATCCATTAGCAGACCAAAAGCCTGTGCATCATTTAAGATAGTTGAGATGTCTTTGAAAATAATTCCAGGTTGTGGAAAATTGGGAATTTCTCTGATGGCATCTATAATGATTTTTTTATTTTCATCTTTAAGCATATTTTTTTACCTCTGTACCGTTTATAAAAGTGCATCTATACGACCTTCTAGGTCTTTGATCTTTGATTTAAGTTTGTCAGTTTCAACGCGGTGTTGTGAATTTCTCTGTTTTAACACCTTAAGCTCATTTCTAAGTTTAGAAAGTTCATCTGTTAAAATATCCACATTGCCTAAAGAACGTTGCAGTTGAATTTGATATTTTCGTATCAGTATCTCAGCTTCTTTAAGGGTAAGCTTCATCAGGTCATTACTTTTTTGTTCTTTATGGGTGATGTTTTTAAAATAAAACATCTTAACAAACAAAAAGACAGCTGCAATAGTGACAAAACTTAATAATGACCATTCAAAAAACATAATTTTCCTTAATAAAGCAAGCTTTTTTTAGCCCTTGATGGCTTCAATCTTATCAACACGCCCAGCGTGACGACCACCTTCAAAAGAAGCTTCACACCAAGCATCGATGATAGATTCAGCAACACCAACACCAACTATACGTTCTCCAAAGCATAATACATTCCCATCATTATGAGCACGGCCCATTTTTGCTGTATATGCATCATGACAAAGACAAGCACGTATACCACTAAAACGATTTGCTGAGATACTTATACCTATACCTGAGCCACAGATAAGAACACCCATACTGCCTTTATCGGTTAAAACCTTTTCACATACTTTAACTGCGTAATCTGGATAATCAACTCTGTCTTTAGTATAAGGTCCTAAATCTTCAACCTCATAGCCTTTAGATCTTAGATATTCACAGGTGTGGTTTTTAAGATCAATACCTGCATGGTCTGTAGCAATGTAATATTTCATAATGTTTCCTTAGTTTAGTAATAGGGTTAATAAAGCATATACAGGTGTGGCAAGCACTGCCTCACGTATAGGATCAACAACAAGCATGATAATAACTATAATCATACCGTAAGGCTCCAGCTTAATTAAAAACTCTGCGACCTTAGAAAGACCGAGTTTTAAACTTAAATAAGTGATAAAATGTGCACCATCAAATTGTGGAATCGGGAGTAGGTTGAAAACAGCCAAAACAACATTGATAAGTAAAAGCATCCATAAAAAATAGAGGATTATAAACTGGTCAGCATTCGCAATTAAATCTCGTAGACCTAGGTCATGGGGCATCATTCCTGTAAAGGCGATAGAAGCAATGATTGCCAATACAAGGTTATATGCAATTCCAGCAAGTGAAACTTGCATAGCAGCATTGTAGCCACCATTGTGAATAACGGTGCGTGTGTCAATAGGAACAGGTTTTGCCCAGCCAAATAGCAATCCAGAACTTGCTCCAAAGAGCATAGGAATAAAATACATCATAGTTGGAACTAATATTGTTCCAAACAAATCGATATGCACGATAGGATTTAAACTTAAGCGTCCCATGCTTTTTGCCGTATCATCACCATACTTATAAGCAACCCAGCCGTGCATAATTTCGTGACCGACAACCGCTATCATTAAAGCAGCGACAGCAGTGATGATTTTTACAATGTCAATTGTGTCCAATTAAAAGATACCTTTTTCTTTTTTATTGTCTTCAGCAATAGAACGGTTGATATAATCCATACCTTCAAGGTCAGTTGGTGTTTTACCTACTCTGTCCCAACGCACTTCATAATTATCATTGATACTAAAGTAAACAAACCATGGAGTTCCTTCAATTAGACCATAAGGAACAGTTCCCCAAAAACGACTATCATTAGAATGATCGCGATTGTCACCCATCATGAAGTACTCTTTTTCTGGGACTTTTATAGGTGGTGCAAAGAAAATAGGCATATGATTAGATCCATCGTTTACAACTTCTTCATCATGATGAATACCAGGGTGTATATCAGAATATGGATTCTTGACATAAAGCTCGCCAAAAGCTTCAATGATCTTATCTTTAGGATAGTTCTTATTGATAAAGTCATCACCTTCATTTGGGCGCAGGTAAAGATTTTTCTCATGTATAAAGATTATGTCATTGGGAAGGCCTACACAACGTTTTACAAAGTGTATACTTGGATTCTTTGGGTATCTGAAAATAACGATATCACCACGCTCAGGCGTGTCCCCGTCAATAATATGACCATCAGTTCCTGGTATTAGAGGAATCTCTAAGAAGGGAAGGTGAGGTGTCGAAATACCATAAGCAAATTTCTTGGCAAAAAGGTGGTCACCAATAAGAAGGGAGTTTTTCATCGATCCACTTGGAATTCTAAAGGCCTGTGCAATAAAAAAGATAACAAGAAGAACGATGATTATCGTACCTGTCCATGAGTTTGAAAACTTATACGCCGTATAGGCAAGTTTTTTTGCTTTTTCTTTCATCTGACTTCTTTCTTTATAAAATATATATTTTTATTTAAATTAAACTGCTGGACGATTTTTAGCAGATTCAAGTGTGTTTCTAAGTAGCATAGCAATGGTCATTGGTCCAACTCCACCTGGTACAGGAGTGATATAAGAGGCCTTTCTACTAACACCTTCGAAATCAACATCACCAACAAGTCTTCCATCTTCTGTACGGTTGATACCGATATCGATAATAATAGCACCATCTTTGACCATATCCTCTTTAATAAGACCGATAACACCAACACCAACAAGTAAGATATCTGCTTCTAAGGTGTGTGCTTTTAAGTCTTTAGTATAAATATGACAGATATCAACAGTAGCATTTGCATTTAAAAGAAGGCTCGCCATAGGCTTGCCTACAATATTTGAAGCTCCAACGACACAAGCGTTCATACCTTGAACATCTATCTTGTATTCTGCAAGTAGTTTCATGACACCAAGTGGTGTACACGGAACAAAACCATCCAGACCTGTTGTCAAGCGTCCAACGTTAAAAGGATGAAAGCCATCTACATCTTTATGCGGTGCAACAAGTTCTAATAGCTTAGTCGTATCAATTTGATGAGGCAGTGGAAGTTGGATAAGTATTCCATCTATATTTGGATTCTCATTCATCATCTCTATTGTTTTTTCAATAGCGTCTTGAGAGATGTCTGCTGGCATTTCATGTGTGACTGAGTAAAAGCCAACTGCGTCACATGACTTTTTCTTCATGTTAACATAGGCATGACTCGCAGGATCAGCGCCAACTAGTATAACAGCAAGCCCCGGAACACGACCTGTTTCTTGCTTTAATTGTGTAACCTCTTGGGCTACTTCTTCTTTAATTTTCGATGAAAGTGCTTTACCATCAAGAATCTGCATCAAAACCTCTTTAGAATATTTTTGATATGATACCGTATTACACTAAAAGGGCGCTTTGAATGCGGTTTTGCTTTTTATTTTTTTTACTACCTTTAACGATTTTTGCTAAAGAGAAAGATTCTTTTATAACTGAACAGGAATATGGACAACATTTATACAAAAACCCTCGTGGAATAGGCTGTGATAAGTGCCATGGTAAACAGGGCGAAGGCATGGTTATTGCCAGATACAAAGACAAAAATGAAAACAAAGAGCTAAGAACACAAGAAATTAATTCAATTGATTTTAAACTATTTAAAGATTCCTTGACTCAAAGACATGGTGTTATGCCAAAATATTTTTTAACAACTAAAGAAGTCAAAGCACTTTATGTGTATCTGCATAAGGAGAAGTAAATGGATGCACCTACACTAACACTTCTTCAAGATATTGTTGAAAAGAATGATATTGATGCTCTGGATAAGTTGTTAAAGCCAAGAAAACGCATACAAAATAGAGCTCAAAACTTCAAGTCAGCTCTCATGCTTTCGGGTCATCAACTGAAACATCTTCTTAAACTGGAGAATATTAATAGCGATTGTATTATGCTAAATCTAGAAGATGGCGTTTCTTATGAGAAAAAGCCACTTGCCTTAAGACTTGTTGCTTATTTTTTATCGCAACATGAGTCATGCTCAAAGAAGCTTGTAGTGAGAGTTAATGCTTTGGATGAAGGCGGATTGGATGAGATACGATTCTTAAATGCTTATGCACCCGATGCCATACGTGTTCCTAAGATTTGTTCTGTAAAGGATGTTGAAAAAGTACTTGAAGTCCTTGATGATAATATAGAGCTGCATCTTAGTATTGAAACTAAATCAGGGTTTTCAAATATCAAGACATTACAAAACAAGAGAAGAGTTAAGGCTTTATATCTTGGTGTTCTTGACCTTTTGGCAGACTTAGGCTTAGACCAAAGTATCATTGATGTTGATAATCCGACTATTCATTACATCCTTTCAGAATTTCTAATTGCTTCAAAAATCATTGGCGCGCATCCTGTCTCTTTTGTATACCAAGATTATAAAAACATGAAGGAATTTAAAGCATGGCTTGAATTAGAAAGAAAGATGGGATTTCTGGCTAAGGGTTGTGTCTCTCCTGCTCAAGCAGACGAAGCTATGAAGATTTTCACATTAAAAGATGAACATCTGCGCAGAGCCCATGCCATTGTAGAACGTTTTGAAAAGATGCAAAAACAAGGAGTGACGGGCTTCGCTGATGATGAGTATGGTTTTATTGATGAACCTATATACAAGGGTGCTTTAAAGACATTATCGGATTGCTAGATAGGGTATAATACACATATGAATGAAGTGCTCTCTTGCTCAGCGTGCGGTCTTCTTGTAGAAGATATTGCATCAGCCCATCATCTTAATTGTCCGCGTTGTAAAAGTACAATTAGAAAACAGCCTCATGATATTGAAGCTGATCTTGGACTTGCGATTGGTGCGTTAATCGTGTTTTTTCCTGCAATGTTCCTTCCCATAATGACATTTAAACTCGGAGGTAGCAGTTCAGTCGACACAATGTTTAGTGCCTTATATTATTTTTATCAAGATGGATACCCAGCATTGAGTGTCTTAGTGTTTTTCACTTCAATTTTTACTCCCTTTGTACAAATCATCGTGTCTATTCTTATGTTTTCTTCTTTAGTACAACGAAAAAAACCAAAATATATGAAGTTGTACTACAAGATCTTACTTGAAATTCGTCAGTGGGTTATGTTGGATGTATATATTATTGCTATCTTGGTTTCAACGATTAAACTAAGTAATACTGCTGAAGTCACCTTTGGACCTGGATTTGTGATGTTCATCTTTTTAATGGCATTTACATTTCTGCTTAGCAATAGATTTGACCTTAGACAGATCTGGAAGGTTTACCATCATGCTCACTGATACAGATGCTAATGTTTCTTTATGTTTTAATTGCAAAAACCTGTCTTCAATGAACATGAAAACCTGTTCTGTCTGTGATGAAGAGCTGTATCATAGAAAACCAAATTCATTCACACGAACCCTGGCCTTAAGTATTGCTGCCTTGTTTTTCTTTGTACCAGCGAATTATTTTCCTATTATGAAAACGGACTCTGTGACCACCTTTGAAAACAACACGATAATAGATGGTATCTTTTATTTTTATGAACATGGCGAATTTTTTGTGGGCACTGTGATCCTTATAGCCAGTGTTTTTATTCCGGTGTGGAAACTTGTCACACTATTTTATCTCTTGTACTCAATTCGTATAAAATCCACAGAAAGAAGAATTGAAAAAAACAAGTTGTTTAGGATGATAAACATAATTGGTAAATGGTCAATGTTGGATATTTTTGTTATAGGGATAGTCATCTCATTAGTGCAATTTGGTGACTTAGCCAAGGTGACAACGGGATACGCAGCAATATCTTTTGCTACAATGGTGGTTCTGACAATGTTGGCAACTGATAGTTTTGACACACGTTTACTGTGGGACGAAGATAAGGAAAAAAATGATTAGTGATAAAGAATTAACAGAAGGCGTGAAGAAAGACAAAAGAGGAATATCTTTAGTTTGGGTTGCTCCTATTGTCGCTGTGTTGATTACCAGTGGTATGCTTTTGAAAAACTTTATGGATGCAGGGACACGAATCAGTAT
>JBFFDB010000039.1:0-7770 GCA_041559595.1 Sulfurimonadaceae bacterium | reverse complement strand
TCTGACTCAGAAGGTTTTGTATAACCACATAGACCATCAAACTGACGCAGACTTTCAAAGTCATCCCAACGGCCTGTAAGTAATTTATGTGCATAGGCTTGATGTGATACATCAAAAATAAAAGGATCTTTTTCTACATCAAAAACGGCATGCATCGCTACAATAAGTTCAGTAGCGCCAAGCGTTGAGCTTAGATGTCCACCATTTTTACTAACTACTTCTAAAATTCTTTCTCGAATATCCTTACAAAGCGTTTCGCGCTCTGCTGTATTCATCTCTTTTACATTTTTCATTTTATAATTTTAAACTTTTTATTTATCTAAGGCTGCGCTTTTAACCCGCTCATATCGCTTCATGATATTACCGTCTATATTCCCAGCATCACTTAATACTATGACGCCTCCATTACTGACCGCATTGTCAGATATAATTTTTACATTTTCCAAGGTGCCTAGCGTCTGTTCTATACTTACCTTGTCACTAGGGTTTACTTTTAGTGTTACTTGCGATGAAGTCTGAATCTCTTTTATAAGATCTTGAGCTAAGTTAGAAGCAATCTCACTTCCTTTTGTACTGATCTCTAGAAGAATAACTTCTTTGGCAATATCCAAGGCAGCATGAATCAACTCTTCCTGTATTCCCGCTATTGAATTAGAAAACTCTTTTGTACTTGTGTCAAGTGTCTGGACAGAAGTTGAGAGTTGTTGCATAAGATTCTTATGCTCACTATTTGCCATTTCACCTGCTTCTTTAATACCTTCTACCTTGCCTTCTTCGAATGCTTCTGCTTTGGCCTGAGCAAGAGATGCTTGATACTCTTCATCCTTGGCTTCCAGCTTCATCTGCATTTTGATAAAGTTGGATGACATCTCATCTGTTTTTTGTAAAAGAGACTCAATTAGTTCATCTTTAGATGATTTAGATAAAACATCACCATCAGCTTCTTCAGAAGTATCAATCGAAGGTGTTTCATCTTCAATGTTTACTATCTTTGAAGCAGGAACAAACTCATCGCTCTTTTTTACAGTAGGACCATTTGACGAGAGTACTTTAAAGTTGTACTTATTAATGATATGCCCGCTGGTCTCTTCTTGTCCAATAACTGTTTCCATTACTCAATCATCTCTTCCGATTCACCAACTTGTAAGACGCCCTGTTCAGCTAGTTGTTGTACAGCTTCTACAATCTTACGTTGAGAGGTTTCAACATCTTTGACCTTAACTGCACCAAGAAACTGCATCTCTTCTTCGAAAGCGTCTCTTGCACGAGTTGACATATTTGAAAAGAACTTCTCTTTAAGGTCTTCAGGCGATGACTTAAGTGCAAGCATAAGCTCTTTTTTGTCGACAGTTTTTAAAATCTCACGTACACCGTTATTATCAAGTGTAACAATATCATCAAAGGTAAACATCATCTCTTTAATAGATGAAGCCAACTGTTCATCGATTTGTTCAATATGAGAAAGTGTTCCCTTAGATGCTTTTGCACCTAAACGGTTAAAGATATCTGCAACTGCACGTGGTCCACCAACCTCGACCTTGTATGAAGCAAGAGATTCAAGTTTAGATTCAAGAACAGCTGAAACACGTTTGATAACTGAAGGTGAAATATCACCAAGTTTTGCCATACGCATAGCTATTTCAGCACGTAAATCATCTGAAAAATAACTCAGTGTTTCTGCTGCTGCAGTTGAATCCATATGCGCTAGAATAAGTGCGATAGTCTGAGGGTGTTCATTTACAATAAAGTCAGCAAGTTGCTGTGGCTTGATTTTTGAAAGATAAGCAAAATTTTGTGAACTTTGTAGACTTTTAGACAGCCTGTCTAACACTTTTTTTGCTTCATCTTGCCCAAGAGCCCTATAGAGAATCTCTCTTGCATACTCTAAACCACCACTAGAAATATACTGATTTGATTGAAAAATTGCATAAAACTCTTCTAATACAGCTGTTGCAACATTTTTGTCAATAGACTTTGAATTAGCAATATATTTAGATACTTCTGTAATAGCTTCAACAGATAAGTTTGAAAATGCCGTCGCAGTAATGTCTTCACCTAACTGTAAAAGCAAGATAGCAATCTTTTCACCCATAGTCATTTCATCAAACTGGGCTTGTTGTTGTTGTGTTAACTGCATACTATGCCTTCCCTGCCATTGCAGCCATCTGTGCTGCAAGTCCGCTATCTTCACCTATTTCTTCATCAAGTAAAGCTTGAAGAAGAGAAGCAAGTTCATCTGGACGCTCTTCTGCAATGGTTCTCACTTTTTCAATCAAGACATCATATTTAAGCTCATCTTCATTAAAGTTTTCACCCACACCAAGTTGATCCTCAACCTTCTTACGCATCTGTTGTACGCGTTCAACAAGGTCTTCTTCTTCTTCTTCATCAATCTCAAGAATAGGACGTTCCATTTCATCTTCTTCTTTAGAAAATTCAAGCATTCTTTCTGCAAACGGTGTAATAAGCTTCTTGTACACAACAAAAAGTATTATCGCTACTAGAAGTAATTTAAATAGTTCAGAGAATGGACTTAGGTAACTAGCATAAAAACCACCCACCTTAACACTAAACTCTGGCCCACCAGACTTAAGCGATTCGAACTGAAAGTTTCTAACAGTCACCAAATCTCCACGAGTATCGTTCACTCCAATAGCTTGCTTAACTAAAGATGAGATCGCTTCAAGTTCGCTCTCTTCTCTGTCCACATATTGCATCTCATCTGTCGGATTACCCTCAGTATCACTCTTTGTCTGATACTTTCCATCTACAACAACAGCTGCTGTAACACGCTTTATCGTTGCAAACTCACCTTTTGTACTTGACACTGTTTTAGAGATCTCATAATTTGTAGAGACATTAGACTTTTCATATTTGTCACTTGCACCTTGCGACTCAAGTCCTTGAACCGGACCAATATTACTCACAGCTCCAGGAACACCGCCAATTTCTTTTGGTGCAGTTCCCTCACGTTTTTCTTCCACTGTTTGCTCAGAACGTACAACTGACTCTGGATCATATGTCTCCGAGGTTGATGTCTTTTGAGAAAAGTCATATTCAATTGTAACCTTAGCAACAACTCTATTGGTACCACCAATAAAAGGTGCCAATACATTGACAATCTTCTCTTCTCGTTTTTTCTCTTCTCGATTTTTATACTTTAACTGCATTGCAGAAAGTTCACTCATTACAGAGGAATCATTCTCAGCCCCAAGTTCTTCACCTTCAGAATTGATCAATGAAACATTTTCAGGCTTCATTTTTGGTACAGCGGCTGATACAAGATTTTTAATACCACGGATCTGTTTTGGGCTCAGTGAACGACCTTCAAACATTGAGACTACTACAGAAGCTGTGGGTGAGACTTGTTCTGATACAAAAAGAGATTCTTTTGGAAGGGCCAGATTAACATTTGCACTTTCGACTGGTCCAAGACTTTGAACCGTTCGGGAAAGTTCTCCCTCAAGTGCACGTAGAAATTTAATATCTTGGTCAAAACTCGTTGCACCAAACTCTTGGTTGTCGAAAAGTTCGAATCCTACACTACTTTCTCTTGGAAGACCAAGTGCAGCAATAGCAATACGTTCTTTATATACGACATTTTTAGGAACTTCTATCACATTGTCTCGTGGAATCTTATAGGGGATATTATCTTTTTCAAGTTGTTCAATAACTAAGGCAGCATCTGCAGAAGAAAGTGAGTCAAATAAGACCTTATAGTTGTCTCTATCACTACCCTTTGTTGTATAAACAACTAAGAAGAGCAAGAAGAAAACTACGCCCACTATAGTAACACCAACAACAAGCTTTTGGCTTTTATTTAGTTTATCAAAGAGCCCAATAAGTTGTGATAGTAGTGTTTGTAAATCCATTTATGCCCTAATTATCTTTTATTTCTTTGAATAATTCAAAGAAACGAGTATTCTCTTTTTCTGTTCCTACTGTTACGCGGATTGCATTAAGTGCATACCCTTTTAAATCTCTAACTATCATACCTTTTTTTAACAAAGATAATGAAATATCACTTGAGTTTTGCCCTTCATTCAGGCAAAGCGTTACAAAATTGGTATAAGAATTGATAATTTCTATACCTTCTTCCTTCGCAAAGCTTTCATAGCGTTTCATCTGCTCAAAATTCTTACATATTGAGTCATTCACAAAGGTCTCATCTTGCAATGCAACTGTTGCTGCTTCTAAAGAAAGTGTTGTGATGTTAAATGGAGGACGCAATTTATATAAGGCATTAATAATATCTTTATTAGCTATTCCGTATCCTGTACGCATGCCGCCTAGACCATAAGCCTTAGAAAAGGTACCTAAATAGAGTACGTTTGAAAATTCACCTATCAACTCTTTTGGGCTAACGGCCTTTGCTTCATCTTTAAATGCAGCATATTCCATATACGCACCATCAACAACGACTAAAGTCTGATCATCAATTTTTTTAAGAAAACTCTTAAGCGCAGCCGTGTCTATAGCATCACCTGTAGGATTATTTGGTGTACAGATAAAAATCATCTCTGGTTTGTGTTCTAGATAAAGTTGATAGAACTCTTCTAGATCATGTTCGCGTGAGCTTGTACGAATAACTTCAGCACCTACATGATTAGCATAGATCTCATACATTGCAAAGGTGATAGAGTTCATCAAGACCTTAGCCGAAGCATTAAGCTTAGCATGAACTGCAAACTCGATAACTTGATCAGAACCGGCTCCAATGATCAATTCATCTTCATTCACATTAAACTTCTTTGCCAATCCAGCCTTAAGAACATACATTGAATCGTCTGGATACAAGAACATCTTATGTGCAATGTCTTTTACTGCTTGAGTCACCTTTGGCGAAGTACCATAAGGGTTTTCATTACTTGCTAATTTAACAATATCTTTTGTGTCCACGCCATACTCACGTACAACCAGCTCTATAGGTTTCCCTGCCTCGTATATTTTAATACCAGTTAATTCTTCATTAAACTTCATATATCACCTCTTACGTATGAACCAAGCCATGTGATTTCATCCGCTCTATCTTTTAAAATTTTTGTTAATCTTTCATCTCTAATATGCCCATAAAAATCTATAAAGAACCAGTACCCAAAGCCGTCGCTTTCTTTAGATGGACGAGATTCAATCTTTGATAAATTAATCTTTGCCTTATCAAAGTCATCAAGAAAGTGAGCCAAGGCACCTGCTTCTGTACCATCTTTTAAACGCACAAGAATCGATGTCTTAGATGATTCGTGTTGAGCATTTTCAAAATTACTTAAAATGACAAAACGCGTTGTATTCGTATGTACATCTTCTATATTCTCAAACATATTAGGAACATTATAAAGTTTTGCTGCTATATGTGAACAGATAGCGGCTGCTTCAGGATCAGCGGCTGCCAATTTAGCTGCCTTTGCTGTTGATTCTACAGGTATTTGTTCAATATCTTGGAGCTCATGCTCTAAAAGAAAGTCCCGACATTGTCCAAACCCCTTGTCTTTTGAATAAATACGTTTTATGTCTTTAAGATGACGCGCTGAAGTTACAAAAGAAAGATGTATTGGCATGTACAGCTCAGCTACAATCTTATGTGAACTCTTTGCTAAAAAGTCTAATGTTTCCCCCACGGCTCCATCTCTAGAATTTTCAATTGGAACTACTCCAAACTTAGCACGCTTTGATTCTAAAGCATTAAACACGGCATGAATTGAGTTCAGTGGAAGATAATCACTCATCGCACCAAAACGGCTCTCTGCTGCTTGATGAGTAAAACTTCCTTCCGGTCCAAGGTAGGCAATCTTTTCTGGTAACTCAAGATTACGAGAAATTGCAAATATTTCTAGAAAAAGGGCTTCGATTGCCTCTTTATTCAAGATACCATCTTCATCCAAACTCTTTTGTGTCAAACGTTCAATGATCTCTTGTTCACGTTCAGGTCTATAGATTGCTCCGCCTGAATCATTTTTAATCTCTCCAACGCGTTCAACGACATGCATCCTACTATTTAGAAGTTTTAACAACTCATCATCAATACTATCAATGGCATCTCTACATTGGGCTAATGTTTGAAGATTTTTATAGCTTGGCATACATTTTCCTAGATTCTTATATATTTAATTACTTACTGTTTTTCAGTCTAATATTAGCATATTAAACAGCTTTATCGATAAGCCTTAGTTAAGAAGCTCTTTTTCTAAGGCAATAAGGTCTTCAAATTCTTCACGACGACGAATGAGTCTATCTTCTCCGTCTTCTATAGCTACTTCAGCAGATCGTCCACGTGTATTATAATTACTTCCCATACCAAAACCATAAGCACCTGCACTGTGCACTAAGATCAAGTCATTATGTGAAAAACTTGGCAACATTCTATCTTTAGCGAAGAAGTCACCGCTTTCACATACCGGTCCAACAATATCTGCAGGACTAAGTTCACCATCATTGTCTACTGCTTCAAGTTTATGATAAGCAGAGTATAGACTTGGACGAAGAAGGTCATTCATCGCACCATCTACAACAACAAAGCGCTTCTCATCATTTTGTTTTTCATATAAAACACGTGTAAGAAAATAACCTGCATTGGCTGTGATAAAACGACCTGGTTCACACATGATTGTCATATCAAGACCTGTCATTGTCCCCAAAATTGCTTGTGCATATTCATTTGGATCTATAGTGACTTCATCATCATAAGTCACACCAAGTCCACCACCAACATCAAAAAACTTCAACTGAATATCGACAGCTTGAAGAGAACGGATCAAGTCCGCAACAATCTCTGCCGCTTCACGAATAGGTTCGAGTTCTGTTAATTGAGAACCAATGTGAAAATGAATTCCAACAGGTTCTAAGTTCTCTGAGTTCTTTGCCTTAAGATACATACGTTTTGCTGCATTGATCTCAACACCAAACTTATTTCCATGAAGACCAGTTGAAATATAAGGATGGGTTTTAGGGTCAATATTTGGATTAACACGAATAGAGATACGAGCCTTAATACCAAGTTCTTTTGCGATCATCTCAACACGGCCAAGTTCTGCTTCGCTCTCCAGGTTGATAAATAGAATATCAGATTCTAAAGCTTCTTTAATCTCATGATCTTGCTTTCCTACACCTGAGAAAATAATCTTATATTTTGGAATACCTGCTACTAATGCACGTCTTACTTCACCGATTGATACACAATCAGCTCCTGCACCAAGAGAAGCCAAATGCTTTACAACACTAAGATTTGAGTTTGATTTAACAGCATATGCAAGGATAGTCTTACGCGCACGAAAAGCATCTTTTAAAGCTGTATATTGTTCTGTGATAGCATTAAAGTCATACACATAAAGTGGGGTTTCATATTTTTCAGCCAACTCGGAAAAATTTATCATTCTTGCCCTTTATCATCGGTGTCTCTGTATTTAAGACACCTTTATATATCTTGTCGCGATTTTAGCGAAAAAGAGCTTATATTTATGTGAGTTAGGACTTCCCTTTTTTATACCAGACAAAAACACTACTTATACCCAGCAATATAACAGGTAAGACGATTCCTAATTCTCCTGAAATTGCCTGTGAATTTGACAACTGAATGAGTGTAAAGAACATACCCCAAATCAGTAAAGTTGCCAAAAGAGCTCCAAAACTAAAGAGTGTTACATTTAAAAACCTTGGACTGATTGGTACAAAGAAGAAAATAATAATGACGACAAAAGGTACAAAAAATGGATAAACAATAGTCTTATACAAAACACTTCGAACTTTATCCGTATTGATATTTTGTTCATCCAATAG
>JBFFDB010000038.1:0-7836 GCA_041559595.1 Sulfurimonadaceae bacterium | reverse complement strand
GTGCAGGGAGGATTTGATATCCTCGAAGCGAGTTAATGAAGTTTAGTTTTGTCTCACTGTTTCCGAATTTGATTTCGGGTTACTTTGAGGATTCTATTCTATCTAGAGCCATTGAAAAAGGTCTTTTGGAGATTAACTATGTTAATCCAAGAGACTTCAGTGCTGATAAATGGAAAAAGGTTGATGACACAGCTGTTGGTGGTGGTGCCGGAATGGTAATGACGCCTCAGCCTTTGTTTGATACGCTTAAGACACTAAAAAAAGATGATGTACATATCATCTTTGCAACGCCGGTTGGCAAGCCGTTTAAACAAAACGATGCCAAACGATTAGCTTCGAAGAAGCATATTGCATTTGTTAGTGGTCGATATGAGGGTATTGATGAACGTGTTATCGAAAGGTTTGCAGATGAAGTTTACTCCATTGGGGATTATATCCATACTGGAGGTGAACTACCATCTCTTGTGATGGCAGATGCAATTAGCAGGAATGTGGAAGGGGTCTTGGGTAACCAGGTTTCCTTAGATGAGGAGAGCTTTGAAGGCTTTCTTCTTGAAGCACCAGCTTTTGCTAGACCACCTGAATATGAAGGTATTAAGTCACCCTCAGAGTATATGAATGGGAATCATGCTAAAATTACGGCATTGAAACTCGCTCTATCTGAGTGCAAAACAAAATATTTTCGACCAAATGAGCTTTTAAAGCACAAAAGAAGGAAAAAATATGAGAAATAAGTACATCGAAAATTTCGAAAACGCGCAAATTTCTGAGAAAAATGTTCCAGATTTCCGCGCAGGAGACACTGTACGTCTTGCTGTTACAATTAAAGAAGGCGAGAAAACACGTGTTCAAAATTATGAAGGTGTTTGTATTGCAATTAGCGGTACTGGTACTGGAAAAACAATTACAGTTCGTAAAATCGGTGCTAACAGCATTGGTATTGAACGTATCTTCCCTATCTACTCAGATAGTATTAACGAGATAACTGTAGTTCGTCGCGGTCGTGTTCGTCGTGCGAAACTTTACTATCTTCGTGACCTTACAGGTAAAAAAGCACGTATCAAAGAGATTCGTCGCTAGTCTACCTCATAGAGCCATTTGGCTCTATAACCAATTCAACACTCCTCCTCATTTATAAATAACAATATTCGTAAATTAAAATAATACTAATTATTTAAATTCAAATTTATAATTTAAGCTATATAATCGATTATGCTTAAATCAATACAAAGCCTAGAGTTCTTTTCCGAAATAGAAGAATCAAAACTAGAATCTCTTCTTAATTCAACACGTGTAAAAAAATATCAAGCCTCTGAGATTATGAAGTATGAAGAAGATGATATAGCTCGTGTCTATTTTTTACTTGAGGGAGAAGTAAAGCTTTATAAAGTTGATCGTTATGACAATGAGATTTTTTTATATACCTTACAAGAGACTTCACTCATTACAAATATTGGTAGTTTGGATGATGACAATGTTGCATGTTTTTCTAACATAGAGTTCATAAAAGACTCACAGGTTATCTCTTTTAATATGCATGACTTTAAGACACTGGTTAAGAGTGAAAATATTCTACTGCAAAATCTAGTTAATACATTGGCAACTCAAAAGCAGCTTATGGACTGTATGGTAAATATGGGGATGGTGTACGATGGTACAGCGAAGGTTGCTGATATGCTATATAATCATTGCGAACTTTTTAATTCTTTAAAAAAACAAGAAATAGCTTATAGACTGAACATACAGCCTGCAACACTCTCAAGAATACTCACAAAACTCATTCGTAAAGAAATAATTAAAGAAAATAAGCACATAACAAAGGTTCTCAAACATGATGAACTTTATGAGCTTTTTCATCGCTAAGGAAAGATCATGATCTCAATTTCTACTAAAGTAAAGTTAATCACCATTGTTTTATCTCTCATGATGATATTCAATCTTTTTGTTACGTATTATCTTATCCAAGATGAAAAAGCAGATGCTCAAATTATAAATATTGCGGGTAAGCAGAGAATGTTGACTCAAAAGATGATAGCGGAGTCTTATAAACAAAGTATAGACTCTGAGCATACATCTACGCCATTATTTATGGCTAAAAATGAGTTTAATACAAACTTAGAACGCCTGTATTCAGGGGATCTTTCTTTGGATAAAAATGTTGAAGTTCACCTGCTTTTAAATGATGTGAAAAACAGTTGGAATGAGTTTGAAGATTTAATGTCCAAAAATGCAAATAAGAGTTC
This sequence comes from Sulfurimonadaceae bacterium, assembly GCA_041559595.1. Taxonomy (GTDB): domain Bacteria; phylum Campylobacterota; class Campylobacteria; order Campylobacterales; family Sulfurimonadaceae. The sequence continues at coordinate 5,593 of JBFFDB010000038.1, read as the reverse complement.
AACACAAGAGTTAAATCTGCTTTATACTCAAGCAAATAAAACTTTAGAGCTTATGGACAAGACGGTTTCAGCTTATGAAAACTATGCAACGGACAAACGAGATTTTATTAATAAAACACAGCTCTTGTTAGGTGTTTTTGCACTCTTGGTAATTGTTTATATGGGGTATATTTCTTTAGGTATAGATAAGCAGTTAAGAAAGTTTTTAAAACATTCAAGTGATATAAGTGGACGTAAGCCTACAAGTAAGGGAAGTGAACTTGATCTTGCTTGTGAACATATACAGTACTTTTTAGATGATGTTGAAGCGGCTATTGACTCTGCTGCTCTTGCTGTAGAGCAGAGTGAAAAGGCATCCATTAAACTTGCGAAGAATAATCAAGACCTGCAAGGGCAAGAGCACTTAGATATGAGTGAAGATATTGTAATCGAAGCCAATGAAGAGTTATATAAAACTTCTATTCTATTGAAAAAGCTGAAGACAAAACTACAAAATGCTGCTTACCCTACCTTCAAATAAACCCTTACAATATAATATTTAGTTATATTAGTTCTGCTTTTTAATAAAATACCATAATTTAGAAGAGTAATATAGTGTTTCTTGACCTAGGTCAAAGACTTGCGTCATACAAAGTTGTATTATTATTGAAGTACAAAAATGAATTTAAAAGTTAAGTTTAAATTCAACTACATTCAGGGATGAATAATATCGTATGCAAACTCTAGGAGGTTTACATGTCACTAGATAGAAGAGATTTTTTGAAGAGAGCAGCAGCAGCATCAGCAGCATCTGCAATTGGAATGACAGTTCCAGCTGATTTGGAAGCAAGCCAGCAAAAAGCAGAAAGTGATTGGCGTTGGGATAAGGCCGCTTGTCGTTTTTGTGGTACGGGTTGTGGAATTATGATGGCAACCAAAGGGGAAGGTCTTGATCGTAAGATTGTTGCTGTTAAAGGGGACCCTGCCGCTCCTGTAAATCGTGGTCTTAACTGTATTAAGGGTTATTTTAATGCGAAGATTATGTATGGTGCTGACAGGCTTAAGCAACCACTCTTACGTGTTGATAAAGATGGTAAGTTTGATAAACATGGTAAGTTTGCTCCCGTCTCATGGAAACGCGCTTTTGATGAGATGGAAATTCATGCCAAGAAAGCTCTTAAGCATGGTGGACCAGAATCTGTAGCGGTATTTGCATCAGGCCAATATACTGTTATGGAAGGTTATGCTGCCCAAAAGATGATGAAGGCAGGATTCCGTTCAAACGCGATTGATCCAAATGCTCGTCACTGTATGGCTTCTGCTGTTGTTGGTTTCTATCAGACTTTTGGTATCGATGAACCATCTGGATGTTATGATGATATTGAACTAACCGACACCATTGTGGCGTGGGGCTCAAACATGGCGGAGATGCATCCGATCCTTTGGTCACGTGTAACCGATAGAAAGTTATCTGATCCAGATCGTGTAAAGGTTGTTTCAATTCAGACCTATACGCATCGTACTTCTGACTTGGCTGATATAGAGATTATCTTTACTCCAAATACAGATACGGCACTGTGGAATTATATCGCTAGAGAGATCGTATTTAATAATCCTGATTCAATCGAGTGGGATTTTATTCGTAGACATATCATCTTTGCTGCAGGTCCTGTAAATCTTGGATATGGGCTTAGAAATTCAAATGACAAGTCTATTAAAGAGGGAAAATACACTGAATTAGAGATGGAAACTATTTCTAAAGAGATGGAAAAAGTTGTATCTAAAGATGAGGGTAAAGCACTTGAACCGTTTGGGTATAAAGAGGGCGATGTAATGAAGAATGCCGGTGGAACATTGGGCCACTGGGAAATATCATTTGAAGAGTATAAGCGTTCATTAGAGCCATATACACTAGATTATACGGCTAAGCTTTGTAAGGGTGATCCAGATGAAGATTTAGAGGGATTCAAGAAGAAACTGCAAGAACTAGCTGACTTATATATTGAAAAAGGACGTAAGGTTGTCTCTTTTTGGACGATGGGTATGAATCAACATACACGTGGTACATGGGATAATACCCTAGCGTATAATGTTCATTTCTTATTAGACAAACAAGCGCGTCCTGGTTCAGGTGCATTTTCACTGACTGGTCAGCCTTCAGCATGTGGTACAGCACGTGAAGTAGGAACATTTACACACCGTCTTCCAGCGGATATGATGGTAGCCAATCCAAAGCACAGAGCTATAGCTGAAAATAAATGGAAAATTCCTGCAGGAACACTTAATGGTGTTGGTAAACAGCATATTATGCAGATTCACCGTGATATCGAAGATGGACTGGTGAAGTTTGCATGGGTAAATGTATGTAACCCTTACCAAGATTCTGCGTCGGCGACTCACTGGATCAAGGCAGCACGTCAGATGGATAACTTTATTGTTACCTCGGATGGTTATCCAGGTATCTCAGCGAAGGTGTCTGATCTCATTCTTCCATCAGCCATGATGTATGAAAAGTGGGGTGCTTATGGAAATGCTGAACGTCGTACACAACACTGGAGACAACAGGTTGTTCCTGTGGGTGACGCGATGTCTGATACATGGCAGTGGATGGAGTTTTCAAAACGCTTTACAGTAGATGATCTGTGGGGTGCATATGAGCCTTCAGGCCCACGTAAAACACCACTTGCAGATGTAAGAGAAGGTGCAAAGTCCATGGGCTATAAAGGCTCTACAACGATGTTTGATATCTTGTTTAATAATGAAGATGCCCGATCGTATAAGCTTGACCAAAATGATCCTATTCAAAAAGGTTATGACAACTCTGAAGGTTATGGTGATGCTCGTAATGTTGTTGGCTCAGATGGTAAGGTCTTTAAAGGATATGGTTTCCATGTACATAAATATCTATTTGAAGAGTATGCAGCCTTTGGTCGTGGTCATGGTCATGATCTTGCACCATTTGATGTTTACCATAAGGTACGTGGACTTAAATGGCCAGTTGTTGATGGTAAAGAGACACAATGGCGTTTTAACTCAAAGTATGATCCTTATGCAGCTGCGCAAACGATGGAAAGTGGAAACCCATTTGCCTTTTATGGAACGCTTGCAAAAGCACTTCAAACAGGTACACTTGAGGGTAAAAATGCAGAGTCACCAAAGAACTCTTTAAAAAATAAGGCTAAAATCTTTGCTCGTCCTTATATGGATGCACCAGAGCTACCAGATGAGAACTACGATATGTGGTTATCAACAGGACGTGTTCTTGAACACTGGCATTCAGGTACGATGACAATGCGTGTACCTGAACTCTATAGAGCAGTTCCAGAAGCACTATGTTATATGCATCCACAAGACGCAAAAGACAAGGGCCTTAATCAAGGTGGTCTGTGTTGGGTTGAATCACGTCGTGGTAAAGTAAAAGCGCGTGTTGAAACGCGTGGAAGAAACCGTCCAGCACGTGGTCTTGTTTTTGTTCCATGGTTTGATGAAAAAGTATTTATCAATAAAGTATGTTTAGATGCGACATGTCCAATGTCAAAGCAGACAGACTTTAAAAAATGTGCTGTGAAAATTTATAGCGCGTAAAACTACGCTGATAACGTATTGATTTTAATACAAAACTTTATTGATAAAACAGGAGTTAGAAATGAAATTAACAACTAAGATAACACTAGGCTTAGCTACAGCAGCTCTATTATTTGTTGGATGTGGTGGAGATGCAAGTCCGTCAGTTGTACAAAGTGAAACAAAAGCAGTCGCATCAGTGTCAGAAGAGTCTTTAGGGCTTAGAAAGACAGATATTCATGAAGAAGCAGACACAGTTGCTTCTAAGACAGAGTATAGAAGTGCTCAGCCGGGTACAAGTACCAAGATTAAAAGAGCATATCAAGATGCACCGCCAATGATCCCTCATGCCGTAGCAGATTTTTTACCTATTACACGTGAGAATAATGCTTGTGTAGGTTGTCATGCGCCAGATATTGCACCAGCAATGGGAGCAACGCCAATTCCACCTTCTCATTTTCTTGATATGAGACCTCGTCATATTTGTGATGGTGTGAAGTTTAGAAAGAGAATTGACAATACAAAAAATGAGACAGATGTTAAAAAGTTAACGCACCTATCTCAAGCACGTTATAATTGTTCTCAGTGTCATGCTCCTCAGTCACAGGGCAATCCATCTGTTGAAAACTTGTTTGAAGCGAACTTTACTAAAAAAGGTGGAGAATTTAAATCATCTTGGGATGAAGTAGTATTAGATGACCTTGATACAGTAGGCAAAGACTCTGCCTTAACAAAAGATGATCTTGACAATTCAGATTCAGCTGCAGGACACTTAAATGGTAGCGGTCATTAGAGCTTAATATGGAAAAAAGAGAACTTTTTGGTTCTCTGACTTCAGCGTTTAAAAATAGGACTGAACAAAAGTCAGAAATCATATTACGACCTCCCTATAATTATGATGAATCTCTTTTTCACAAACATTGTCACGAGTGCGATGGAAAATGTGCCACTGCTTGTGAAGAAGAAATAATTAAAATATCTGAGGATAAGATCCCTTATCTAAACTTTGAATCAGGCGGTTGTACCTTTTGTGATGATTGTGTAGATGCTTGTGAATTTGGAGTCTTGGACATTGAGAGTAAGAGTAATATAAAAGCGACGATAAATATATCAGTCTCTTCATGTTTAGCATGGAATGAGACGATGTGTTTTTCATGTAAGGAACCTTGTCTAGAAAATGCCATTGTTTTTCAGGGACTTTTTAAGCCAGTGATAGATGAGTCTAAATGTACGGCTTGCGGTTTCTGTATTAGCCGTTGTCCTGTCTTAGCTATGGATATTGAAACTTAGTAGAAAGCTAATAAAATTAATTAATAAGGAAATAGAAATGAATATATCAAGTATCGTAGTCCAGACAATCCCAAAATATTTAGATGAAGTCGTACGTGATTTAAAAGAGTGCGAGGCATGTGATTATCATATGCATGATGAAAAAGGTCGTATCATCATTACAATAGAAGGTGATGGTGTAAAAGAAGAGCTTGCAAAGCTTCATATTATTGAAGCTATTCCGCATGTCATCGCTGCTGATATGCAGATGGCATATAGTGAAGATGAACTGGATGAAAACATGGAAATTCTTAATAATGCAGAGCTGGTACCTAAGATGTTAAATGATGAGAATGTCTCAGCAAAAGACATTGTATATAACGGCGATTTAAAGAAAAAAGACCTTGATGCATTCGCAGATGATAACAAAAGATTAGGATAGATAATGAGCGTTATTTTTACATCAACGATAAAGATGGCTGATGATGAAACATGGTACATAGAACTTAAAGACATGGTTGATCAGCGTGTTGAAATATGCAAGGATATAGATGAGTACTCTCAAAAGGTTGAAGACTTAGGAAGTGACTATGGTGGAAATATTGATAAGGTCAATTGGTATAAGGATGATAATGTTCCAGCTCATGTGATGGATATTATACGTATGGAAATGGCTAGACATCAAGCAGAGATAGAAGAAAAACTTGGAGAGTCACTTATAAAATAGAGTGGCTATAGTCATGATATATCCAAGAACCCTATACGTAGGCTTCTTGGATGT
>JBFFDB010000037.1:0-7862 GCA_041559595.1 Sulfurimonadaceae bacterium | reverse complement strand
GTACATCCAAGCTTTCTCATTCCTTCTAGCCATTTTTTGCTTGCAGAGTTAGGATTGGCTTCTGTTGTTATTTCAAGCCCATCTTTGAGATAAGGCTTTAGAGATAAAAAGATTTTTTCATACAGTTCAGGTTCTACTGTGGAGGGAGTTCCTCCTCCAATAAAGATGGAAGTGATGCTTTTTTCTTGAGCATTAAAACGCTCAAGTTCATGTAGCGTTTGCGTATAAAGAGAGTCCATGTAGGCTTTAATCTGATCAAATTTATCGACATAAGAGTTAAAGCTACAGTAGTGGCATTTACTATCACAAAAAGGAATATGAATATAAAGTAATATAGTTCTTTCCTTTTCAATTGCTATTAATGCTTATTTTTGTAAAATTCTATCAAAAGAAGCTGAAGGCGCTCGATAGAAGCCGATATTTCTTTAGATAAGCCTATGTGCTGGTCTGAAGTTAGCGTTTCTTTAGCACATTTTCCCTCGTAACAAAGGGAATGAAAACGAGAAAATATGGAAAAAATATACCGACCAAATGTTGCTATTGTCGTTTTGAGTGCTGAGTATCCTCTTAAAAAGGATGTTTTTATAGCTGAGCGAACTGACATAACAGATAGTTGGCAGTTTCCTCAAGGCGGTATCGATGAAGGAGAAAGTGCTGAAGAAGCACTTTATAGAGAGCTTGAAGAAGAGATAGGGACCAATGATGTCAAAATCATTGCTGAATTTCCTGAGTGGATTTCATATGACTTTCCTACTCATATCGCAAAAAAGATGAAGCCCTTCGCTGGGCAGACGCAACGTTATTATCTTGTGCAATTAAATAAAAGTGCACAGATAAATCTGGATACTGAGATACCAGAGTTTTCAGATCATAAATTCGTAGACTTTGAAGAACTTTTTGAATATATTGCACATTTTAAGCGTCCTGTATATGAGAGAGTTCTTGAATATTTTAAAGAAGAAGGGTACTTTTAATGTTAATCGTACAAAAATTTGGTGGAACAAGTGTTGGTGATTTAGACCGCATTCAAAATGTGGCAAATCGAGTTGCTAAAACAGTTAAAGATGGAAACGATGTTGTCGTTGTCGTTTCTGCAATGAGCGGTGAAACAAATAAACTGCTTGGGTATGCTGAGCATTTCAGTAAAACACCTTCAGTTGCTGAAGTGGATATGCTTTTAAGTTCAGGCGAACGTGTAACAGCGTCTCTTTTATCAATTGCTTTGAACGAGATGGGACATCCTACTGTTGCTATGACAGGTCGTCAGGCTGGTATTTTGACGACATCAATGCATACAAAGGCACGTATTGAGGACATCAATCCATCTAAGATGAAAGATGCGGTTTCAGAAGGCAAGATAGTAGTCGTTGCTGGTTTTCAAGGTGTTAATGAAGAAGGTGTAGTGACAACATTAGGGCGTGGTGGTTCTGACCTTTCAGCGGTTGCCATTGCGGGGGCGTTAGAAGCAGACTTATGTGAGATCTATACGGATGTAGATGGTATTTATACAACAGACCCACGCATTGAGCCAAAGGCGAGAAAGCTTGATAAGATATCGTATGAAGAGATGTTGGAACTTGCTTCATTGGGTGCGAAGGTACTTCAAAACCGTTCAGTCGAAATGGCAAAAAAACTTAATGTAAATTTAGTAACACGTTCAAGCTTCTCAGACGCAGAAGGAACATTAATAACGAAGGAAGAAAATATTATGGAACAACCACTAGTAAGCGGTATCGCATTAGATAAAAATCAAGCACGTGTAAGTCTTATCGGTGTAGCTGACCGTCCTGGTATTGCTGCAGACATTTTTAATACTCTAGCAAAAGATGAGATTAATATTGACGTTATCTTACAAACTGTTGCACATGATGGAACAACTAACATCGACTTCACTGTTCCGATGAATGAGATTGAAGCTGCTAAAAATATTGTAGGTGTATTTGTTGAAAAGGATGAGATTAAAAGTACAGACTTTAATGACGAAATCGCAAAGGTTTCAATTGTTGGTGTCGGTATGAAATCTCACGCTGGCGTTGCGGCTAAAGCATTTACTACGATGGCTCAAGAAAATATCAATATCCGTATGATTTCAACATCTGAAATAAAAGTATCTATGGTCATTGAAGAAAAGTACAGTGAATTAGCGGTACGTTCTTTACACAGTGCTTTTGAATTAGAAAAATAGAGCGTAGATGCAGCAATTATTAAAATGGACACTTGAAAGTATTCGCTCTGATGAGGCGATGATGAGCTGGCTTGAAGAACAGCGTTTTGAGTGGACTGCTGCTGCAGCTCAGGCTATTAAGCAGATGGTTGATGGGCGTACAATGATCTTAGTTACCGACCATGAACGTGAGTGGTTTGCACAATATATCAGCTCTGCGCTCAATAAACCCACTCTTGATAGACCGATGTTACCTATAATTCGCATCGATCATCTTTATCCTCATTATGATTCTATAACAGGTGGAGAAAAGATTGATGTTCTAACCGATATGCTTTCTATGTCGTATGGAGAAGAATATTTCTTTTGGTATATCGGAAAGGGTGAAGATAAACGTGCTGATATAGCAAAACGTGAAGACAGCTCGTTTTTATGGATTATGGACGAAGACTTTCAAAACTCGTTTCCTCTGCGTTCATATGATAAACTCTTAGATATTAAGCTCTTACATCTGTATAGAATTTTTGACAAGACCTTAAATGCGGTCTTATTTGGCGAGATTGATATCATCGAATGAATGAAATAGACTCTTTGCAAAGTGCACATATTCTTATCACCGACAATGTCGAAGAAGAGATAGCTGCATTTAAGCAAAGACTTTACCCCTCACGTGTCGTTCCCTTTTATAAAGATGACTTTTTAATAGATGATGCTAAAGAAGTAATACGTGAAGCCTATATCGCTGAAGATAAGACCAAGTATATTATTCTTGGGGCTAAGTTGTTTAATGAAGCCTCTCAAAATGCCTTGCTTAAACTCTTAGAAGAACCTCCACGAAATATTGCTTTTATTATTGTGACAGAATCAAAGGCAGCGCTTTTGCCAACTGTGCGTTCTCGTCTTCCTCTTGTCTCACAAAAGAGTCATAAGCAAAAGCTTTCACTTGAACTTTCACTGCGTAAATTAGAACTTTCATCTCTATTCGCCTTTATTAAAGAGCATGAACGTACACCAAAACATGAGGCAAAAGAGTTAATTGAAGCCTTATATAACAAAGCGATTGAAGAGCAGATAATGTTAAATGTCCAACAGTTAGAAAGTTTTGAAACGGCTTACAAACTTATCGGTCTGAATGCTCGTTTAAACACTGTCTTAAGTATGCTCTTGATGAAGTTTATTAGGAGATAAGAATGTTTGTTCGTAAGCTTTCTAATGATATTAACACCAAGGCATGGTTACAAAAGCTTAATGTTGATGGCGGGGGTAGAAAGATTCTAGAAGATAAGATGTCTTTAGAACTTTTTTATATCCAAAAACTTCATGTAGGCGCGGCCAATATATTAAAACAAGATGCGCTTTCTATTGGAGCTGACCTTGCGGTTCCAAAGAGTACGATTTTATGTGAAGAGCCTTATGTTGATTGTATCTTGATGGGGACACGAAAACACATACAAACCCTTTCACGAAAAGAACTAGCTCAGCCCTTTGGTCTTAAGGCCCTTGCAAAAGAACTTCAAGTTTTTTTAAAGGCAAAAGAACAAAAAACTTATCAGATCATGGGTGTCTTAAATGCTAATGATGACAGTTTTTATAAGGCAAGCCACTTTGATGAAACAGATGCTATCAACAAAATAAACACTATGATAGAAGATGGCGCCGATATCATTGATATTGGAGCTGTCTCTTCCCGACCAGGTTCTTTTGGCATCTCGCCTGAAGAAGAACTGCAACGATTAAAACCTATATTAGATGCTATATATGAGCAGAAGCTTTATGAGACCGTGAAGTTTAGTCTTGACTCTTATGCCCCTTTGGCTATCTCTTATGCCCTAGAAAAAGGTTTTCATATCATTAATGATATTACCGGCTTACAAAATGATGAAGTAGCAAAACTGATTGGTTCGTATGGTGCCAAGGCTATTATCATGCATATGCAAGGAAACCCGCAGACGATGCAGGACAAACCGGTATATGATAATCTTTTTGAACAGATGGAGAACTTTTTTAAAGAGCGTATTGCTAAGGCTGAAAAGTTTAATATCCAAGAGATGGTCTTAGATGTCGGTATAGGTTTTGGAAAGACTCTAGAAGACAATCTTAACTTGATTCAGCATATGGATCACTTTTCTAAGCTTGGAAAAGAGATTTTGATAGGAGCGAGTCGAAAGTCTATGATAGATATGATAACTCCCTGTGAGATACATGAACGACTTCCAGGCACGCTAGCGATACATCTTAAGGCCTATGATAATGGCGCAAGCATTATTAGAGTCCATGATGTTAAAGAACACGTTCAAGCCTTTAAAGTGCATCAAGCTATTCTCACGACTCTTTAATCTTAGCTCTTTTTATTAATAAAGAGTAAGCTTTATGGATGTAAGAATATACCGATATTATGTATATAGAACTTCTTCCTAGGAGAAAAAGATGAATATACAAGCAAATATACATGCCTACCAAGCAACTCAGGTTCAAAGAAAAGATAAAAGCGAAGAAGTAGAGGCCATAAAAGAGGCTCACAAAGAATCTCAAGCGAAGCAATTTACACAGCTTATGTCAGAAGTGCAATCTTTTGTAAGTGTTAAAGTTGAAAAAAATGACGTTGAAGCACGGCATGAAGAGTTCCAAGATTTTTTAAAAGGTATTGGATATGAAGGTCCGTCTATCGCTTCATTATCTGAAGAAGAAGCAGCTGAGCTCGTTAGTGAAGATGGTTTTTTTGGTGTTACTCAAACTTCTGAACGTATTGCTAACTTTGTTATTTCCGGCGCTAACGGAGATGAAGAACTATTAAGAGAAGGCCGTAAAGGTATTTTACAGGGCTTAAAAGACGCAGAAGAGGTATGGGGTGGGAAATTACCTGATATATCGTATGAGACAATTGATAAGGCTGTGGCTATGGTAGATGCTGTATTAGTAGAAAATGGGTTTTCAATTTTAAGTGAGACGGTATAGTAGAGGAAGATTCCTCTACTATTAGAAAGAGTACTTAGTGGCTTATGCCATGATGTTTTTGATAATGTAGAAGACTACCGCCGCAATACTTGCTGCTGCAGGTACAGTAATAATCCATGCAGCAACGATCTTCATGATAGCAGAACGTTTTACATATTGTGTTTTCTTTGCACGTTTAAGATGCTTTTTCTCGGCCTTGATGATTTGCTCTTCCTCATCAATCAGAGCTTTTAAAGTCTTCATACGTTCTTTGTCTTCAGCACTTTTATCTTCTTTAGCCTTAAGCTCTTTTAGTTCAGATTTATGTGTCTTCTTCAGTTTCTTATCTTCGTTTATTTGTGCTTCTTCTGCTTCAATCTTTTCTTGAGCAGATGTTGTTGAAAGAAATTCTCTTAAAAAACCAACACCAAAGATACCACCGATGGCGATATGCGTTGAAGATACTGGAAGACCAAGTTGAGATGCAATAATAACCGTAATAGCAGCAGCCATAGCTACTGAGTAGGCACGAATTTGATTTAACTCAGTGATTTCAGAACCAACTGTTCTAATCAGCTTAGGACCATATAAAGCAAGTCCTAAAGAGATACCAAGTGCACCAATAAGCATTACCCATAATGGAATCGCTGCTTTTGAGGCAATAGTTGAACTTTGTATAGCGTCAGCAATAGCCGCTAATGGACCAACAGCATTAGCAACATCATTTGCACCATGCGCAAAAGAAAGAAGTGCTGCAGCAAAGATAAGAGGGATAGTGAAAAGTGAATTAGCATCTTTAGTTGTGTTTTCTAAAGAAGCAGATGCCTTAGCTACTCGAGGCTTAACAATAATATAAACGATGATAGCAGTGACAAGACCAATGCTTAAGGCAACAAAGAGCGTAGGTTTTTTTACTACTTCAAACGTAAATGGTGTTATAGCATTTACTGTTTCTATGATGCTTGGCCAGATCTTCTTAAGACCTTTTAGGGTTAAGTAAGTAGCAAAAGCAAAAGCCATGATAGATACATAAATAGGCACCATTTTACGCATTGCAGATAAACGGTCTTCTTTATAAAGAATAGTTCTCTTAATCGCATATAGAAAAGCTGCGGCAATGATTGCCCCAAGAACAGGAGAGATAACCCATGAAGCAGCAATTTTCCCCATTGTCCCCCATGAAACAATACTAAAACCAGCAGCAGCAATACCACCACCCATAACACCACCAACAATTGAGTGTGTTGTTGAAACAGGCGCGCCAACCTTCGTTGCAATATTTAACCACAGACCACCAGCAAGAAGTGCTGCTGTCATTGCCCAGATAAACTCTTGTGTATTAACAAACAGTGCAGGGTCAATAATACCTTTTTTAATGGTACTTACAACATCACCACCAGCGATAAGAGCGCCACCAGCTTCAAAGACAGCTGCAATGATAATCGCACCACCCATAGTCAATGCTTTAGAACCAACAGCAGGCCCAACATTATTAGCAACATCATTAGCACCAATATTTAATGCCATATACGCACCAAATACAGCAGCAATAGCTAAAAAGGCATTATTAGTTACATTATCAGCACCAAAAGCATACCAAAGAACAGCCAACATAAATGTGATGGCAATCCCCATCTTTAAAAAGTCAGACTGAGAACTTTTAACTGCTTTGTTTTCGAGTTTTTTGAGTGTGTGGATATCCATTGAGATTCCTGATTAAATTGAATTTCGTAATTATATTACAATTGAGTTACAAACGGATTACATGTTTGTAATTTTATTAATGTGATTATACATAAATTGGAGTAAAGAAGTGGAAGAATATGATGTCCCATATTTAAAGGGTGACATCATGTTTATTTGGGTTTATTTGAGTGTAGCTTTAATGATCTTTTGATCATCTAGTGGACGGTTAGCACGTGAAGTAACGGGAACCATCTCTAGTTTTTGCACATTATCATAACCAGATATGACTTGACCAAAGATCGTATGTCTGCCATTTAGCCATGGTGTAGGCGCTACCGTTATGAAAAATTGACTACCATTGGTTGATGGTCCTGCATTGGCCATGGCCAATATACCTTTTTTATTAAAGATGACATTAGGGGCAAACTCATCTGCGAAAGGCTTATTCCAAATAGACTCACCCCCACGACCTGTACCAGTTGGATCACCACCTTGAATCATAAAGCCTTTGATGATGCGATGAAAAACAAGTCCATTGTAATAGCCATTTTTAACATGGGTAATAAAGTTTTCTACTGCAAGTGGGGCTATTTTAGGAAAAAGCTCAATGCTAATCATTCCTTGAGTTGTCTCCATGATAACAATTGGGTTAGTGTTTGGAGCACTTTTTTTAGCCAGTGATTCATGCAGGGAAGCCCCTTGTGATGTCAGGACAATACTTAAAAATAGTATAGCGGTTTTAATCAGTTTCATTTTTTTCTCCTTGAATGTGATTGATAAGTTGTTCTACCTCTGGTGTCTCACTTAAGATAAAGCTTTTTTGACGAGCACGACTAATAAGCTCTGTCACAGGGATTTGAATATTTTTATCGATTATGATAATAAGGTGATCATTGTCTATACAGGCAAGTTGGCTCAGTGGATAGAGTAAGATTCCTTCTTTGGCACCTGGACTGTCATAAAGCTGTGTAATAGGTTGAAAAAAGTTGTCGATTTCTGTTTGAAGATGTAAAAGGTCTTCTTTGTTGTGATGTACGATACTGATCTTATCAGCTGAATTATCTTGAAGCAATGTTTT
>JBFFDB010000036.1:0-7919 GCA_041559595.1 Sulfurimonadaceae bacterium | reverse complement strand
GCATAAGGAGAACTTCTTTATTGCTATGGTCTAGTTCATGAGGCGACTTAAAGATCTCTTTTTGGACACGTTCGGCATCTCTAAAAAGATTTTCTCTAAAGGCTGGGTCATGAATCGCCTCAAGCTAATATAACGCAAGGTTTGATTCAAGTATACCAGAGGTTTCTCTCTCTAATGAGTCATTATATATCTGGCGAATAAGTTCGTTTTTGGAAAAGATATTGGAGAGATATTGCTGACGATTTAGCTTATAAAACTCCCATACCGTAAAACTAACGGTACTAAGCGTTACCGTCAATGCGATTAAAACGGTTATGAGTATAGAGTATCTAGGCAATATCTAACTCTTTAAGATTTAAGAAGTTTATAGCCGATTCCACGAATAGACTCAATAAGCGCTTTGTCGCCTATCTTGTTTCTAATACGACCGACCATAACATCTATACTCTTGTTTGAGCTCTCTTCATTAATGGCAGAAACATTATGGATCAGGTCTTCTCTAGAGATAACAAAACCCTGTTTTTTAATCATAAAAGCCAAGATGCCATATTCGGCATTCGTTAGGTCCAGAAGGTTGTTTTTATAGTGTATTTCCATTGCTTCAGGGTCTAAAGAAAAGTCTGAATGACTTACCTGTTCTTGCTCATCCACGTTTTCATATCGGCGAAGAATAGAGTGGATACGGGCTTCAAGTTCACGAGGGTCATAGGGTTTTGGAAGGTAATCGTCTGCACCTAACTCTAAAGCCGTCACTTTGTCTTGGATATCAGAACGTGCAGAAGAGATGATAATAGGAACATTTTGTTTTGCTCTAATCTCAGCACATACTTCTAAACCATCCATACCTGGAAGCGTGAGGTCTAAGATAACAAGATCAAACTTTTCAAGTTTTAATCGGCTTAGAGCTTTAAAAGGGTCTTCTTCTGTTTCAATGCTCATACCTAGGCCTTCAAGGTACTCACTTAAAACTTCAGCCAGTTCATAATCGTCTTCTATCATTAATATTTTTATCATACGATTATTGTATCAAAAAATATCAAATATAGGAGAATGATTTATTTTCCATGACTAAAGTACCTCACTTAGATGATTATGAGTGTAATCCTATAAGCGATAAAAGCAAGTACATAGGCAACAACTGTCGTTAATGCGAAAAGATAAAAGAAATACTTTATCCCACCCGCTTCTTTGGTAAACACAACCGAAGCTGCTAAACACGGAAGATAAATCATAATGACAACAATAAAGGCAACTGCAGATGGGAATGGGATGTATTTAGAAATAGCATTCATTAAACCTGAACTTTCGGCATCAACTTCATCACCTAAGGCATATAATACACCCAATGTTGAAACAACAACCTCTTTCGCTGCTAGTCCTGTTTGAAGAGCAACTGCCATCTTCCAATCAAATCCAAGTGGTGTAAAGACGGGCTCTATAAACTTACCAATTCGGCCTAAGTAACTTTGTTCTAAAAGGGCCTCATCTAATTTATGACTTAGTGTTATTGCTTCTTTCTCAGTCGCTAATTCTATTTTAGCTTCATAAGCCTTTTCTATTTCTAGATTATGCGGATAATTAGACAAAAACCATACCAGCATTGAAGCTGCCGCGATAAAGGTACCTGCTTTTTTCAAATACATATAGGTCTTCGTTTTTACAGTATGCCAGACAAGCTTGAATGAAGGCAGTCTATACTTTGGCATCTCCATTACAAAAGGCTCATCTAATCCCTTGAATGCTGTCATACGAAGGACTTTTGCTGCCACAAGACCGATAAGTGCTCCTAAAATATAAATAGCAAATAAAATATTTCCGGCTTGAGTCGGAGCAAAAAAAGCACCTGCAAAAAGGACATACACAGGTAAACGCGCTCCACACGACATAAAACCAATAATAAATAGCGTTAAAAGTCTATCACGGTCATTTTTCAGTACTCGTGCAGACATATACGCAGGGATAGAACATCCAAACCCTGTTACTAAAGGAATAAAAGACTGTCCATGAAGACCGAACTTATGGAAAAAACCATCGAGTAAAAAAGCAACACGTGACATATATCCTGTACTTTCAAGTAAGGATATACCAATAAACAAAATAACAATATTAGGTACAAATAAGATAACCGCGCCCACACCCGCAATAATCCCATCTACAATAAGAGAGCGTACATCATCATTACTGATAGTTGAGCCTATCACCTCTCCAAACCAAGAGAAAAACCCATCTATCCAGTCCATAGGAATAGAACCGATTTCAAAAGTCAGTTGAAACAGTCCCCACATAAAAAACAAAAAGATAGGTATTCCAAAAATAGGATGAATAAGAATCTTATCTATCTTCTCTGTTGTACTCAGTTTCAAGATTTCTTGTATAGGTATCTTGACTGTTTCTGCCGCGATACCTCTGTTAAAGGCCATATATTCTTCTGCAAACACCTCTTTTACATCTACTGTATCGTGATGCAGTGCTATATGCTTATCTGCATCAATTAAAATAGCTTGCAGTTCTGGCCATATAGGGTTATCATGTAAGGTTCTATAGGTCTTCTTTTCGTTTTGAAGTAAGTTGATTGCGATATTACGGTTTGAGATAGCAGCGTGAAACTTGTGCAGATCTAAATACTCTGTGATTTTTGCAACTTCTTCTTCAAGCGCTTCTGAAAAGATAAGCTTTTGTTCTTGATGTGAAGCCTTATGCGTTTTTATAGCAAGGTATAACATCTCTTCTAAACCTGTTTGTGCCACTGCAGATACTTTGACGGCAGGAAGACCTGTAAGCTCGCTAAAGTAACGCTCATTGATCTCTATACCTTCAGCATCTGCCTCATCCATCATATTCATCGCTACAACAATCTTCTTAGACATCGTCATCAGCTCAGAGGTCAATTGGAGATTTTTTTCCAAGTTTGTTGCATCCACAACATTTAAGATAAGATCATACTCTTCATTACAAAGATAATCATGTGTTACACGTTCTTCAATAGAGTAATCTGTAAAAGCATAGGTTCCAGGAAGATCAATTACAGTAAACGAATACTCTTGAAAATCAAAATGTACTTCAGATTTTTCTACTGTTACACCTGTAAAGTTTCCTACATGCAAATGTGCATTAGAGATGGAATTGATAAGCATAGACTTACCCACATTAGGCTGTCCAACGAGAGCAATTTTAATCTTATTCATATGTTTCTATCTCAATCAATTCTGCTTCTTCTTTACGCAAAGCTATACGCATTTTTCCAACTTTAATCTCAACAGTACTTTTTGTTGGAGAATATTCTAAGAGTTCAATACCCACGCCCTTCATCATCCCAAAAGAGAGAAGACGTTGTTTTAGCGGTCCTTGAGCATGTAGTTTTGTTATCTTACAGCTAGAACCTTTTTCACATTGAGTCAATGTTTTCATATTTTAACTTCTTTAAAATCATTTATATATATGCAATGATAGTGCTTATCCACTTAATTTATTCTTTAAATATAATAACCATTATCATTATTATAATAAACCTAATAAATACAATTTTTAGTGCCCTAGAGAATATACCCTTTAGCCTAGAGAACTTATTATTAATAATAATTATCCATGGTAAGAACTAATTAAGTGGATAAGCACTATCATTTTGTTACTTACATAGGCCAAGGAAACAAAATGTCAAAAAGAATAATTCTTAGTCTTGCAGCTATACTGACCATTAGTGTTGCTCAAGCAGATGACACACTTGCCGTTGCAAAAAACTTTGATGAAATCTTTACTAAGGGAAAGGTTTCAGGTCAAATCGACCTGATGTATTCGGGTCATGAGATTAAAAACAATGAAGACCCTTACTCAACTGCCATTGGTGGTCAACTTAAATATGAAACAGCACAAATGTATGGTTTTAGTGCAGGAGCTGAGTTTACAACTGTTCATGAGATTGATGGTCTCTCTGGCGATACTCCTGCAAAACGTGCAGAATTAATGGTATCAGCTAATGGCTCATATACTCAACTCTCTCAAGCGTATCTTAACTATGGATACGAAGGTCTTAATCTTCGTCTTGGTCGTCAGATGCTCATCACTCCCCTAGCCGATAATGATCATTATCGAATCATTGATAATACATTTGAAGCAGCAATTGCCACTTATGATATTGCTGATGTGTCTTTGATGCTTGGTTATATAAACAGATGGCAAGGTACAGACACTGGTCTTGATAATGAGCAAGCATGGCAAGACACGGGGAAAGACGGTACTTACTTTAGTGGTATCTCTTATACTTCTAATCTATTAGATACCTCTGCTTGGTATTACGATATCTCTGAAGCATCGGCAGGCAATACAGCTACCGGTAATGTCGCGAACAAGTCTATCTACCTTGATGCAACTCTTCACCTCAGTTTTAGTGAGAGCTTCACACTTGACACCAGTGTTCAGTATCTTAATCAAAGTCAGAGCGACAACAGTGGTATAGATGCTGATATTTATGGTCTTTTGCTTGATGCTACTGTATATAAAAACCTAGAACTACAACTTGACTACAATCGTAGAAATGCAAATGATGATAAAACAAGTTTTTCAGGTTTTGGTGGGGGTACACTCAATACAAGTTCAGACAATATGATTCTTGATGCCATTGTAGGTGGTGATGTAGATACTATGCTTGCTAGTATCAGTTATGCTGTTTCTGACCTTAGTCTATACTATACGTATGGTGTATATCAACGAGATGAAACTACTACTCTAGTAAAAGAAGATATCCACGAGCAAAGTATTGGCGCGAATTACAGTGTCAACGACAACTTATCACTTTCAACCATTGTTACTATCAATGATAATAAAGAAGATACTACTTCAAATGCTATTTACACAGGTGGGGACTTTACAAATATAAGAGTATTTCTTGAGTATACCTTCTAGATTAACTTTGTATGATGATTCAACAAGGTCTAATAAGACCTTGCTCTTTACAAAGAATCAATTCTAAACTTTAAATTTTTCCATACTTGCATTAAGCTTTTCAGTCATATTACTAAGGTGTTCAGAAGCTGAAGCAATCTCTTCTACACTTCGTGCATTTGACTCCACAATAGTATTGATATCCATAATCTCACTAGAAATGACTTCTATCATGCTTCCCGTGTCTTGGAAATCTTTTACAGTCTTTTCACTGACACGCGTCGCGTCTTGCATCACTTCGACCGTTACTGTGATTTTGTTCTCTACCTCAGCGGAAATGCCTGCAAGTTCTTGGATATTCTTTGAGTTTTTATTCATCTGCTCACCTGCATCCATCACAGCTTGAACAATAACATTAATGGTTGCTTGAATCTCAACTAGACTTTTTTGTGTACGTTCAGCCAGTTTTCTTACCTCATCAGCCACAACAGCAAACCCTCGTCCATGTTCGCCTGCTCTAGCAGCTTCAATAGCGGCATTTAAGGCAAGTAGATTTGTTTGATCAGCAATATCAGAAATCACAACAAGCACATCTTTAACTTGATCTGCATCCGTACTAAGCTGCTCGATCCTACTTGCCATTTCAGCTTCCACTTCTGCCGTTTTTTGTACTTCTTCCGTTAATTGTGTTACTTCCTTTGTCACCTCGTTTAAGCTCTCGCTTGCAGTAAAAATATTTTCCTTGCTTGCATTTGCATCCACAATTGAAAGAGAGATCTCGGAAGTAATATCCTTGGCTTTTTTTGTCGCCTTATGGACAATACTTGTTACCTCTTCAACTTTTTTACCAACAATAACAGCCGTTGTTGATAATTCATGTGATATAGAAGAGTTCTCCGCAGATGCTTCTTTATTATCCCCTATAAACTCTTTTAAGACTTCCATCACAGTAAATATATTTTTTGCGATCATCGCTATCTCATTTTGTCCATATATCTCAAGTTTCTCTCTAAAGTTCAATTTCGAGATGGTATCAAGATACTTATTTATCTGAGCAATAGAGCTTAATAACATATTGATAATACCTGCAGCGACTAAAGCAACTAAAATAACAACGATAGATAACACAAGGTTTTCCATACCAATATAAATCACCTTCGCATTCATCTTCTGGGCTAATTCTTTAGACTCCTGTTTATGTGTTTTTATCCAGACATCCAGGCTCCTACTTAACTTGTCCGCATAAGGGTCAAGTTTAAGCATCAGCTTGTTTCCTTCTTTTGCACCCTTATCAACATAGGTTTTAGCCATAATAAGGCCAATGTCATAAAAGGATTGTAGGTCAATTTTAAAAGCATTTAAATCAGATACCATTTCATCTTCGTCCAATTCTGCATGCATCCGTATTAAACGTTCTAAGTCTTCATTGGCCTTATCAAAGTGAGCCTTTGCCTCATCAAAACCTTCTTCTGCTCGTGTTGCAGAGACATCTGTCAGCCATTGCTGTATCTGAACAACATTTAATTGCAAGCTTAAAAAGTCAAAGGTATTTGGTAATACTTCCTGAATCTGCTTATTTGAATACGAAGTCAGTAAATTCAGACTTTTTTGATTTAAGACCGTACCTAAAAGCATCACTGCAACTACCATACCAGCCACCGAAATAAGTATGGTTTTTATTTTTATATTATAGATCCAGTTCATTTTTTCTCCATAGATTCAATGATATTGTTAGCTTCATCCTATTGCAAATAGTATAAAAGTATTATTAATTATTATATCTAAGCATTAATATCTCATCTTATAAACATACCACACACTGAATTTAGCTATAATCTCACTTTAAAATCAAGGATAATAATGAGCTTTCTTTATAAGTCTTCAAGTCACTTCAACCTCGCTAACCTTATCACTATGGGAAATATCAGCTTCGGGCTGCTTGCTGTTTATTTTATCACTCAAGAAAACTTTTTCTTAGCCGTTGTGCTCGCATGGATGGGTGGTGCCTTTGATATATTCGATGGAAAGGTAGCTAGAAAATATAAGTTATCAAATGAGTTTGGTGTTCAGCTTGATTCTTTTGCCGACTTTTTAACCTTTGTACTTATGCCGACTTTTTTAATCTTTGAGTCAGTTTTTGCTAACACAAGTAACCTTATGATGATACTGGCTGGTATGGGATCGATCTATTATGTTATCTCTGGACTGCGCCGTCTTATTCAATTTAATATTGCAGCTGACCCAGGTGAAGCGGAGAAGTTCTTTACGGGTGTACCCACACCATTAGGCGCTATATTACTATGGCTAGTCTTTTTGGCTAATGTCTATCTAGGCCTTCCAGCCTTTGGTGTACTACTGCTTGTACTGACTATCGGATACCTTTTAAACTCTAATGTTAAAGTCCCTCACCCTTAGCCTTCTGCTCATCTGCTCACTTAGAGCAGAGACAAGAACTTATCAAACTTTTTATGATTACAAACTTCAGGAGTTCTCACAGATGAAAAAATCAGAGCTGGTCTTTCTAGGAGACTCCTTGACCATGCGTCACAACTGGTCTAACTTCAAAGCGTCAAATATGGGTATAGACGGAGATACGACCGCTGGTATCCTCTCACGTCTGCACTACACCAAAGAAGCAAAACAGATCGTCCTCATGATCGGGGTAAACGACATCTTAAACCAAGTTCCCATCAGAAAGATACAAGAGAACTACAGGAAAATCCTCACAAGTATTCCAAAAGACAAAAAGCTCACCCTGCTTTCACTCTTACCCGTGATTGACGACAGGGGGACTAAGAGTATCAACCAAGACATCAAGACCATGAACAGATGGCTACAACTGCAGGCCAAAACGCATGACCTTGACTACATCGATCTCTATCCGAATTTTCTCGACACCGACAAAAAAGGGCTCAAAAAAACCTTTACGACAGATGGTATTCACCTGACAAAAAAAGCCTACGATATGTGGGAGAAGATATTGCGCGAGAAGCTCAAATAAAGTTAAATCATACGTTTAAGCTTACTATCTTAAACCCTTG
>JBFFDB010000035.1:0-7954 GCA_041559595.1 Sulfurimonadaceae bacterium | reverse complement strand
CAAGATTTTTTAAATTTAAATGGGGTGGGATACGGGATTCGAACCCGCGACCCCCGGCACCACAAACCAGTGCTCTAACCAACTGAGCTAATCCCACCATGTGAATAAAAGTCAAAAATAAAGAAAACAACATTTTTAATAAAATGAGTAAAAAAAGTGGTCGGGGCGAAAGGACTCGAACCTTCGACCCCCTGGTCCCAAACCAGGTACTCTAACCATACTGAGCTACGCCCCGACACTATTCAACAATAAAATTGATGAGGCGAAATTATATACAAAAGGTTATCAATTGTCAATACTTTTTTCTGCGAAATGCAAAGATATTTTAAATTCGTTTATTTTAATCCCTATTGAGTATAATATTTCATCAAAAAATTGGAAGTTTTATATGAAAATAGCACGGTTTTCGAGGATTGGATTTATTTTAGCGGCAGCAGGTTCCGCAGTTGGCTTGGGAAATATTTGGAAGTTTCCATATATTACAGGCGAGTATGGAGGCGGGGCCTTTGTTCTGGTCTATTTGATGACAGTTATTGGTATTGGTTTTACGATAATGATTGCTGAGATGCTGATTGGTTATCTTGGTCGACTTGATGCTGCGGGAAGTTTTGAATCACTTGCGCCACGGTTTAAATCACAATGGCGACTTGCTGGTATGCTGGGTATTTGGGCTGGTATCTTGATTATGACTTTTTATTCTGTTGTCATCGGCTGGATTTTTCATTATATAGTAGTGACGTTAAGTTCATTACCCGCATCGGTGTCTGAGGCTGAGAGTGCTTTTAAACTTATGTTGAGTGAAGAAATAGGAACACAACTTCTTTTTCATACCGTATCATTTTTAATTATTGCATCTATATTGATGAAAGGGATCAAAGGCGGTATTGAAAAGTTAAACCTAGTGCTTATGCCCTTACTTATTCTCATCATATCAGCAATGTTCTTCTACGCATTAAGTCTTGAGGGCTTTTCTCAAGCATGGGATTTTATGTTTAAACCGGACTGGAGTAAACTAAGTTCAGATGCATTTGTTACTGCTGTTGGACATGCTTTTTTTACAATATCGCTTGGTACCGGAGCAATACTGACATATTCAGCGTCTTTACCTAAGAAGAGCAATCTTGTGCAAAGTTCTTTGATTGTGGTAGCTTTAGATACAGGTATAGCCCTCTTGGCGGGACTTACACTTTTTACTTTCTTATATCAGTATGGAGCAGAGCCTGCCAAGGGACCAGGACTTGTGTTTATCTCTTTACCTGCAGTTTTTTATGAGATGGGTTTTTTAGGAAATATCTTTGCAATACTCTTTTTTATTGCGCTCGCCTTTGCTGGATTGACCTCGGCTGTTTCATTGACGGAACCGATGGTTCAATACCTTGTGGATAAGTTTTCATTTAAACGTTCTACATCAGCTTTTCTTGCAAGTCTTTTCTTCTATCTTGTTGGTATTGTCGCCTTGCTCTCCAATACAACAGACTATAAAGAACTACTGACCTTTGGTTCACGTAACTTCTTTGACTGGATGGATTATATTACAGCGGCAATCATGTTACCTCTTGGAGGATTGTTAATGGCACTGTTTATAGGATATGCAGTACCTAAAACACAAGTCTATGCCGCTTTAAAAGATAGTCTAGGAAGAGGGTTTGAATTTTGGTACTTTATGCTTCGTTATATAGCACCGATTTCTTTAGTGATAGTGATGCTGAATCTATTGGGAGTTATTAGTTTTTAGAAGTAGGGTCTGTAATAGACCCTAAAAGAAAGTGATTAGAACTGAATCATACCGTCTATTGGAGAAGATGCAGTTGCATATGGACGTTTTGGAATACGTCCTGATAGATAAGACATACGTCCAGCTTGAACTGCATGCTTCATCGCTTCAGCCATAATCATAGGGTTTTGAGCTTGAGCGATCGCTGTATTTGTTAAAACACCTGCCGCACCTAATTCCATCGCATAGGCTGCATCCGAAGCACAACCGATACCTGCATCTACGATAATTGGAAGATTGACTGCTTCTCTCACAAAAACAATGTTATATGGATTTTGAACACCCAGACCTGAACCAATTGGTGCAGCTAATGGCATAACTGCGTGAGCACCTGCATCTTCTAAACGTTTTGCCATGATAGGGTCATCAGATGTATAGGCCATAATAGTAAAACCTTCTTTAGAAAGAACCTCACATGCTTTGATAGTTTCAAGAACATCAGGATAAAGTGTTTTTTGTGTATCGCCGATAACCTCAAGTTTGATAAGGTCAATACCTGTCGCCTCACGTGTAAGACGAAACAGTGTGATTGCTTCTTCTGCGGTAGTACAACCAGCAGAATTAGGAAGAAACTTTACGTTTGTTCCCTTGAAGGTATCACGAAGATTTTCTTTATTTGGATCTGTAATGTTAAGACGGCGAACCGCAACAGTGATTAGCTCAGAACCTGATGCAAGAGTTGCTGCTTTTGTTGTTTCAAAGTCGGCATACTTGCCACTACCAACGATAAGGCGTGAACCTAGTTCATATTTTCCGATTTTTAAAATATTATCCATTAAGTGATTCCTAAAAAATTAATTGTGGGGTTATAACACAGAGTATCTGATAGCTTATTGAAGCAAATCAATTACTGTTTGTGGTAAAAGTTCATATTCGAGTAGATGAATGCGGTTTTTAAAAGATTCAAACTCTTCGTCTTGTATACGTACCAACTCTTTTTGTGCAATAACCGAACCCCCATCTAACTCTTCACTTACCCAGTGAACAGAAATACCAGCAGGAAGCTCTGGATGTTCGAAACTCTGTTCAATTGCCTTTGCCCCTTTAAAAAGAGGAAGCATAGATGGATGAAGGTTAATGGCTTTTATATTTTGTGTGAAAACAGGTGTAAGGATACGCATAAAGCCTGCTAAAACAACTAAGTCAGGTTTATAGTAGTTGATACGATTAACAAGTTCTTGATCGAATTCTTCTCTAGAGTTAAACTCTTTATGACTTATTATATTGACGGGTATATCAAAGGGCTTTAGTTTTTCTATTCCCTTGGCTTCTTTGTTATTGGTGATCGTTGCAACGACTTCTATGTTTGAATACGAGTTGACTTTTTTGATGATCTGCATCATGTTGCTTCCTTCTCCACTAAAGAGAATAAGCACTTTTTTTATTATAGACAAGAGAGACCTTTAATTATATCTTCGGGGGTTAGCGCGTATGAGCTTTTTTCTATACTTGAAGCTGAGAGTGTCTGGGCTAATGAGGCTTGTATAGCAGCCTCTAAACAATTATATCCTTGAGCTAATAAGGCGCCACAAAGACCTGTTAGTACATCGCCACTTCCACCTTTGGCTAATGCAGGTGTTCCGTGTGGGTTAATATAAAAATTATTGTTTTGAACGATGATAGTATTGGCACCTTTTAAGATAAGAACAATTTTTGGATACTTAGTACTAAAAAGCTCTGCATAATGAAAACGTTTTTCTTGAAGTTCTTGAACGGTGATCTGAGCCAGTCCTAAAGTAGCCAAAATGTGAACAAACTCTTTGGGATGAGGCGTGATGATAAGCTCTTTATGCAAGAGATCATAAAAGATAGAGTGATAAAAGATATCTGCATCAAGTACCATGGGTAAATCATGTGAGAGTATAGGTGAAAGTCTTTCTCTTTGAATGTTTTTTCCTAATCCCATACCGCA
The DNA here is from genome assembly GCA_041559595.1 of Sulfurimonadaceae bacterium. Classification (GTDB taxonomy): domain Bacteria; phylum Campylobacterota; class Campylobacteria; order Campylobacterales; family Sulfurimonadaceae. The sequence continues at coordinate 4,268 of JBFFDB010000035.1, read as the reverse complement.
AGCAATGGCTGTAGCGTTTTCAGGAAGATGCTCATCTTGCATAATACTATAGGGCAAGCTAGGAACGTTGTGCCCAACTAAGCTTACTAGACCCGCACCATACGAGAAAGCAGATAAGGCTGAGATGATTGCTGCACCTTCTTTAGATCCTCGTACTAGAGCCAGGTGACCAAAACTTCCCTTGTGCGTATTCTTCTTTGTTCGGTAAGGAGGCTTTAAATCACTCTTGTCCAAAAGTTTCCAATTGCTTTCATTTTCGTATAAGTCTCTGTGCATACCTAAATCGATTTGTTGAACTTTTCCAACATATTCTTTTGCCTTGTCTGTAAAAAGCGCTCTTTTAATCCCACCCATGCATAAGCTTACATCGGCAACAAAAGCATGTTTGTATAGGTGCCCATCTTTGTTTAGACCAGAAGGCATATCACAGGCAATCTTTGTTCCCTTTAAGCAGTTGAGCTTTTCTATAAGAACTGAACTTTCTTGATCTAGTTCACGCGAAAGACCTGAACCAAAAAGAGCATCTACAATAATATCAGCATCTTCAATTTCATCCACAGGTTTAATACCTAGAGAGAGTAGACGTTGAAGTTGAATCTGTCCTATAGAAGTAGAGGGTTGTTTATGTAGGTACAAACGAACATCAAGGTGTAAATGTAGTAAACGTGCGAGTGCAATGCCATCAGCACCGTTGTTTCCTGAGCCAGAAACGATCAATACAGTATTAGATGTAGGATAATGATTATGAATATAACTGGCCATACCATTTGCCGCATGTTCCATTAAAAGGTCTTCACTCATATGAAACTGTTCACAGGCACGTTTATCTAAGGAATCTACCTCATAATAAAGGTTTTGCATATTACCCTCGTTTGGCTCTTTACTTGCATAATTATAACGAAGCTTTTTTAAAGATGCATCTTTAAAAAAGTAGAAACTACAATATCTAGCATCAATCAAGTTTCTTTAATATGTTTAAAATTTAAATTTATTTTACTTATGTATTTAAATTTATTATAATGCGTCATTGTACAAAAGGAATTTATATGGCTTTTTCAAAAGAAAAACGACAAGGTACTATCAGTGGTATTATCTTTGTTGCCTTAGTAGCAGCAGCTGCAACTTATATCTCTGAACTTGGTCCTGTAGCAAGTTTAGGAATTTCACCTCTGGTAGTGGGTATTGTCATCGGTATTTTTTATGCCAACACTTTACATAATAAATTTCCATCAGAATGGGAGACAGGCATTGTTTTCTCAGGAAAAAAGATTTTACGTTTTGCTATCGTTTTTTACGGCTTTAGAATCACCTTTCAGCAAATAGCTGAGGTTGGCCTGCAAGGTTTTATGGTCTCTTTTTTAATGCTCTCATCAACGATGATAATAGGTATTTGGGTTGGACAAAAAATCTTTAAAATGGATAGAGACACTTCTATCTTAAACGCATCAGGTGCATCAGTGTGTGGAGCAGCTGCAGTTTTAGCAACTGAGCCTGTTTTAAAGGCCGAAGAGCATAAGGCAGCTATCGCTGTTTCAATGGTTGTACTCTTTGGTACGATTTCTATGTTTTTATACCCTGTGCTTTATTCAGCTATTATTGAACCAGCTCAGGGGTTTTTACATATGACACCATCTACTTTTGGTATTTATGTAGGTGGTACTATTCATGAGGTCGCACAAGTTGTAGCTGTTCCTGCATCTATTCCTGTTCCTCTTGGAATGGAAGCTGAATACAAGATGATGGCTGACTCTGCCGTTATTGTAAAGATGACGCGCGTTATTATGATCGCACCGATGCTTATTGTCTTAGGCTTAGCTCTTTCATATATGGCAAAAAAATCGGGTGGCGAAGGTTCAAAGCTCAAGCTTGTCATTCCTTGGTTTGCCGTTTATTTTGTTGGTGTCGCGGGGATTAATTCTCTTATCCATGGCTATACATTAACGGCGGCTGCAGATACTGCAAGCATGATAGAAAGCATTATCAATAACATTAATATCATTGACACTTTTTTACTGACTATGGCAATGACGGCCTTAGGTATGGGAACACGTTTTTCTAAGTTCAAAGGGTTGGGTTTAGCACCAGTATACACAGCTGGAAGTATGTTTTTGTGGTTAGTAATTGGTGGTTTTGTTATCACTCAATGGGTGGTTTCAACCTTCTAAGATCTTCGTAATACATAAAGAACTTCTTTTATGTATTTTCCTCTTTTTTAGTACGAGGTTATAGTGCTATTTATACATATAAATAGTGTACAATCTTGTATGTTAAAAAACCAATCAAGAAAATCTTTGCATTATTATAAGCGTAAGGTTGAGCGAGATGAAGCGGTCTCTTTTATGAGCCGTGTTATATTATCATGGACTAAAGAAGATATGAAAGTATATCTTTATAACAATAATAAAGAATTTCGCTGTTCAGATGCTGGTATGGAAGCTATTTTAAAACGTTTAATACATTCAAATGAATTTCAAATTGGGCAGCTTGCAGAAGAGTTGAAGTTAGGGTTTGACCTTGTACTGTGCATTTCGAAAAACAGCAAAATATCTTTTGAAACAACAGAATTAATCGCTTTGTTTATTAAGACCTATAAAGAGGTTATCCACGCTTATGATAGGCAGGCTATACAGACCTATAGTCATAAGCTCAAACAAGCATATGATTGCAGTTTGAAAATTATAGATGCTAAGATCCTCATCGAAGAACAACTTAGACTCTCTTATTGAGCTTATCGTCTTCTATATGATAGTGCTTCCATGAGGTGCTCTTTTTTAATCTCAAGTGAACTTGATAAATCTGCAATTGTTCTTGACACCTTAAGCACTTTGTTAATGGCACGAAAACTTAGTCCAAATTGTTCACTCGCTTGATGAATCATCCCTTGTAATTCAGTTGACACAACACAAAACTTTTGTATCTCATTATCATCAAGTTTCCCATTAGGTTTACTTTGTTTACGTTCTTCTCGAAGATGTAAGGCTTTGAACACATCTTGATGCATTTGCGCAGAGCTTAAACTCGCTTTGTCATCTTTAGAACTTGCTTGCATCTGTACAGAAATATCAATTCGGTCTAAAAATGGTTCAGAAAGACGGTTTTTATAGCGTGAGACTTCTAAGTCAGAACAACGACATGACTTTTGAATATGATAAAGATTTCCACAAGGACAAGGGTTCATAGCTGCAACAAAAACAACATCTGTCGGATATTCAACCTTTGTATTAACGCGTGATATTAAAACTCTTTTGTCTTCTAAGGGCTCGCGCAAGGCCTCTAATATGTTTTTTGGAAAATGCGGAAGTTCATCAAAAAAAAGGATACCTCCATGTGCTAACCCTATCTCACCGATTTTCGAAACAGTTGAACCTCCACCAAAAATACTCGCAGGGGTTGACGTATGATGAGGATGTCTAAAAGGGCGTATTGGCTCAAAGTTGGGTTCTATGCCTTCAAGAGCATTTAGTTTTGCATTTTCTAGGATTTCATTTGTGTGCAAAGGAGGTAAGATGTAATGTAGACGTTTAGCTATCATGCTCTTTCCACAGCCTGGACTTCCTTCTAACAATAGGTTGTGCATACCTGTCGCACAGATAAGTGCTGCGCGTTTTGCATGCTCTTGTCCTTTTACTTCATTAAAGTCATAAGGATAATCATTTTGATAAAAAAGTTTTTCATCTTTTGTTTGTATAAAGGGGTAAGTGAATTCTTCAGAACTGAAAGACTCTTTTTTATCTACTGACAAAAAGAAATCTATACACTCAGACAAGCTTCTTACACCATACAGTTCTACATTAGGTATACATGAAAGCTTAGATAGGGAGGAGGAAGGAACAATAGCTTTTGTCATGACTTGACTTTGAGCAAGTGATAGTACTAATGCAAAAAGTGAGCTTGTCTCCTTTACTTCTCCATCTAAGCCAAGTTCGCCAAAAATATGAAAGCCATCAAAACTAACTTCTTTATTTTGCAAGGCAATGAGTAGGGCACCACAAAGATCAAAATGCGTTCCCTCTTTCTTAAGGTCCGAAGGAGAAAGGTTTATAATCACCTTCATAGGCGGGAACGTGTATTCATTGGCAGCTAGAGCAGACTTTATACGCTCTTTTGACTCTTGGATAGATGCATTTCCAAGACCGACAATAGAAAATGAAGGAAGGCCCTTGGTGAAGCTAGTCTCTACACAAACAGATTTAGCATTGATACCTTCAAAACTTCCTGAGTATACTTTTTTCATGTGATAGTATATGTTAAAAGACAAAAATAACTTT